>JAPWUW010000228.1 GCA_028275325.1 Anaerolineae bacterium
GCCGCAGCTGCAGCCCTGGCAAGCTGCGCGCCTGCGCCATCGGCGCCAGCGCCCGCCGAGCAAGCAACAGCAGCACCAGCAGAGACGGGCGCACCACAGCCAGTAGGCAAGGTCGTGACCCTAGAATGGTGGTCATTCGGCCTTGGTCTGCCATCTGACATTTGGCCGCATGGAAAGTGGGAGCAATCCCTGGCAGACACGTACATGAAGGAGCATCCCGAGGTCAAGATCAACTACCAGGCGCTCGGGTGGGATGCTCTCACGAAACTGTACACGGCCATTACGGCGGGCAACCCTCCACACCTTGTCCTGAGAGGCGGCATTGACCAGATCATTTACGCTCTCGAAGGCAACTGTGCCTTGGAGGTGGAGCTGCCGCAGGAACTGAAGGATGACCTGCCGAAGGGTTGGTATGAGGGCATGCTTTACCAGGGCAAGAACTACATGGTTCCCTTTTACGTGCTCGCTAACGGCATGGTCATCAACATTACTTTGATGAAGGAGCGTGGTGCCGAAGACCTCATCCCAGAGCCGCCAGCTCGGCTTTGGACCTTCGATCAGTTCCTCGAGGCCATGAAGCGCTGCACGTACACGCGTGAGGATGGCACCCCAGTGTACGGCTATGTGATTTCGACCCAGCAGACCAACCCATTTTACTATTGGCCAGAGCAGGTCATGTCGTGGTCGTGGGGCACAGACACAGTGGAGTTCAAGGGAGGGAAATGGCGCTGCAAGTTGGGCGATGAAGAGGGCATTGCCTGGTTGCAGTGGCTGCAGGATCTCTACTTCAAGCACAACGTCATCCCGAACCCCTCTGGGTTAAGTGCCAGCCGCTGGGAGTACTGGGATCAGCAAGCACTGATGGCGGGCATCGGGCCAGACATTGGGTGGTCCAAACGCGCCAACCAGAAGGTTGATCCTGAGACTTTGGTTGTCACCAATACGGAGCGCAACTTCGACTGGATCTACGTGCAGACTCCAGTGAATAAGGGGATGGAGCACGGCTACACCTGGGGCGGGCCGAAGCTTGATGTGAATACCGTGCCATACCGTAAGGAGCCCGAAGCCATCCAGCCAACGATTGATTTCGCCCTGTGGCTGGTGAACAAGGACAACCAGAAATTCCTGGCCCAGTACTTGCTGCCGGTCCGGCTCTCGGCGATTGAGGATATCGAGGATCCGATGCTGAAGTGGCATTACGAGTACTACATCCCGTACGGGCGCCAGCGCGCAGAGGCAGATGGCGGGCGAGCCCGCGAGGTAGTGGAGGCTCTGGAGCTTGTCCTGCAGAAGATCTTCCTGCCAACTGACCCCAAGGAGGCAGTCGCCGAGTTCTGCGCTACCGTCGAAGCGCTGGATTGGGTGATCCCTTCGTAATATCTGCGTCCCCGGAGTTCCCGAGGCAGCTGCCCTCCCAAGAATCGCCGTTCGGGGGCGAGCAGGGGGCGCCTAGTGCCAAGCGCTCCCTGCTCGCAGGGGCTCCAGGGACAAGGAAGAAGTGTTTGCCCATTTCTGCTTGAGGAAAGAACTGCCTATATGCGGCAAACAGCACCCCGCTTCTTGGAGCTCAAACCCAACTGGGACGACGTTAGAGCCCGCTATGAGGCCTTTTGGGCGCACGAGCTCGCGTTCCCCATATTTCAGGTGACGAGCCCGGCCCGAAACGGCTTCGACCACCCTGATGCTGCTCCCGGAGACGCAAGTAGGCGCTTCGTAGATCCAGAGGTGGTGTTGCCAGCCCTTAGGAAACACGTACGGAGCACCTTTTGGGGTGGCGACGCGTTTCCCTGCGCATTTCCAGTCAGCACTGGCTTGGTAGCCATCATGGCAGCCTACCTCGGTTGCCCATATCGCATCCTGCCCGCGTTGGGTACAGCGTGGGCGGACCCAATCCTGCAGTCCTTGGAGGATCAGGTTCTGGCCGCAGTAGAAGCGAATCCCTGGTGGCAGGCGACCAGGGCCTTGCTTCAGGGCGCGGCAATGGATCCAGAGCGCAATTACCACATCGGTATCCCGGACTTACAGGGAGATGGTCAGATAGCCGCTCTCCTGCGTGGTACGGAGGACCTAGCCATCGACGTGCTCGAGAGGCCCGAGCAGGTCAGAGCACTCATCGAACAGATCGATGAGATCTGGTTTTTCTACTGGCAGGAATGCCACCGGATGGCATGCAGCCAAACTGAAGGATATGTGGATTGGTTGGGAATCTGGTCCGCTTTGCCCATGGCCACCCTTGAGTGTGATTTCTCGTGCATGATTTCCGAAAGACACTTCCGCGACATTTTCTTGCCAAGCATCGTTCGCCAGGCGACATTGGTCGAAAGGACCATCTATCACCTCGATGGCCCAGGGGCTCTACGCCATTTGGAGAGCCTGTTGGAGCTGCCGCAGTTGGACGGCATCCAGTGGGTCCCGGGCGCAGGGAGCAAGCCAATGACTGAGTGGGTGCCGCTGCTCAGGCGAATCCAGGCTGCCGGCAAGCTGGTCGTCATCGCGTGCGAACCGAACGAACTGGAACCTTTGCTCTCGGCGCTGGACCCAGCAGGGTTGGCAATCACCGTCTCCTGCTCGTCGCAAGATGAGGCGGAGCGCTTGTTGCTTGCCGCTGGCTACCCACTGGCATGAAGGAGGCGCACCTTGTTCAGGGTGACACTACTTTCGCCCATTCGAGCCAAACGCAGGAGCAAACTGGCAGCGCGCGAACGCACGGCCGGCCTGGCGTTTATAGCGCCCTTCATGATTTTTTTCAGCGTGTTCACTCTCTTGCCGTTCCTAATGGCGTTTTGGCTCAGCGTGGTCAACTGGAAGCCACTCGGGGTGACGCAGTTTGTCGGCTTCCAGCATTACCAAACGCTCGCGAAGATGGAGGCGTTCCGCAAAGCCCTGTGGAACTCCTTCTATTACACCGTGATGGTTGTGCCGCCAGGCATTGTCTTATCCCTACTGATAGCCGTGCTCATATTTGCGTTACAGAGTGGCGCGCTGCGCTCATTCTTCCAGGCAGTGTTTTACCTGCCAGGAGTCGTATCCGGGTTAGCAGTGGCCATCATATGGCGCTTTATATTTGACTACCAGGTTGGCATCCTCAACTACATCGTCAAGTCTTTCTTCCATGCTCAGCCGATCAACTGGCTGGGTGATGTTCGCTGGGCGCTTCCCTCCCTTGCGCTCATGGCCGTGCTGAGTGGCCATGGCACCGCAATCATCATTTTCGTGGCAGCTTTAGGGGGGATCCCCAAGGACCTGTACGACGCAGCGTCCATCGACGGCGCCGGGTTTTGGCGTCGCCATCTCTCAGTTACCTTGCCGCTCATAGTGCCGTCGTTCCTGTACGTTCTTGTGGTGAGCACACTCGGCGCGATGCAGGTCTTCACGCCCGTGTACGTGCTGACCAGAGGTGGGCCTGTGTACAGCACCATGACAGCAGCGTACTTCATCTACAAGAGGCTCACGTTCTACGCCGATGCCGGGACTGCCGCGGCCGGAGGGCTTGTCCTCCTGCTAATCACAGTGGGGCTCACTATCGTGCAGTTTCGCTCTTTCTCACAAGTTGTCGAGTTCTGATGTAGAGGGACGACCGTGGAAGGACGCATGCGCATGGTATACGCACCCACTGTCAGACAACATCCCACGCCGCACCTTAGCCGCCTGTTAAAGCGATATCTCTTCCCGGAAGGCTGGGGCAGTTTTTTGCAATACGTCGCCTTCCTGCTGGTACTGCTCTTGGCGGTTATCTCGGTCTTCCCCCTCTACTACTGCATCATCACAAGCCTGAAGCCACCCGAGGAGGTCGCCACCGTCCCTCCCTCGCTCGTGTTGCGCCGTGTCTCATTGCAGAGCTACCGCGATTTTCTGGAAGGCACCGGCGTCGCCAACGCTCCAGTCAGTCGCTGGTTTCTGAACAGCACTGTCGTCACTATTGTGAATACCGCTGGAGTGTTGCTCATCAACTCACTGGCAGGTTACAGCTTCGCACGAAAGCAGTTTCCCGGCAAGCAGGTGCTGTTCGCCCTCATCATCAGCACGATGCTAGTGCCAGGGTGGTCCACAATCATCGCAAGCTATGCGCTCACATTCAAGATGGGGCTCCACGACACCTATTGGGTATTGATCCTGCCAGCGCTAGCCTCTCCGTTTGCGGTCTTCCTGGTCCGGCAATTCATGCTGACTTTGCCAACCGAGCTTTTTCAAGCAGCTATCGTCGATGGAGCGAGTGAATTTCAGCTGTGGTCACGCATCGCGATCCCCTTGTGTAAGCCGGTGCTTGCGGTATTGGGGCTTTTCACAATCATCGGATCCTGGAATGATTTTCTCTGGCCGTTGCTTGTGCTCAACAAGTCCCACATGTACACGTTGCCTGTGGGCGTATCCGTGATAATGTACCAAATTCAGGGGCGCGGTCCTGATTATGGCATCGCTATGTCCGCTGCGATACTCATGTCAATAGTGCCGATTGTCGCGTTCCTGTTGATGCAAAAGCAGATGGTTCAAGGCTTGACGATCGGCGCGCTCAAGGGCTAGCCTGCCCCGCCCAAGAACAAGCTTTGCGAGGTGATTCGCCATGCTCAAGGTTGGTTTCGCCACCGCAAGTATCACGCCGGAGCCAGGGCTGCTCATGTCCGGCATGATCGACCCGCCCCGGGCCGTTGGGGCCCGCTGGCCGCTGCAGGGTCGCGTCTTCCTTGCCGAGGGGGCCGATGGCACCAGGGCCGCCATCATCAGCCTGGACCTCC
>JAPWUW010000229.1 GCA_028275325.1 Anaerolineae bacterium
CGGACAAAATAGCTGCCGTTGAATTGGGTCTGCGCGCCCAAGGCCTCAAAGGCGCGCAGGTGCGTGCCAATGCCCCGTCGGCCAATCACGCAACCGCCTGGCGCGCAGAGCCTTGCCTCTCCAAGGCGCGCAAGCAGCGGTCCGACGAGAAGCAGCGAACCGCGGATCCGCTTAGCGAGCTCAGGATCCAGCGCCGCCTTGCGCACGCCTGCTGCACACACGGTGACGGTGTGCCGGTCGTGTTGCGTGATGCTTGCACCGAGGTCGGCAAGCAGTGCAAGCATTGTCCGCACGTCCAGAATATCTGGCAGGTTGCGAATCGTAACGGGCTCGTCCGTGAGGAGTGTGGCGGCAAGGATGGGCTGCGCCGCATTCTTGTTGCCGCTTGGCCATACTTCCCCGCGGAGCGGGAACCCTCCTTCTATGATGAACTCAGCCATGAGTTGCCTCCGTGCTCAACATGGGCCTTTCGAGCCGCAAATGCGCACGATGCTCCCCGGGCCCAGCCCCAAAGTTTCTGCGGCGTTCCCCTCGCGCTGGCCGATCTCGATCAGGCCACTGCTGCCAATGTAAGCCAGCAGTTCTCCCTGCGCCACGTCTGCAAATGTGCGCGAAAGCCCGCGGATCTCTCGCCCGCCAGCCAGGAAAACTGGCACCGGTGGCAAGTCTTCGGGCCTGGCGCCTGTGATAAGGTTGCCGAAGCGGTCCACGTGCAGCACCTGTGCCAGCAACTGCTCCCCTTCGGCAGGCTGGGCCCCAAGCCACACGCTGCGGGTTGGCGGCGCACCGGGAGTGCCCATCGCCCCTGCTGGCTCTCCGCGGGCCAAGCGCGCCGCCACTGGTGCAAACACATCGCGCCCATGAAAGGTGCTGCTAACCTTGGGCAGCCAGAATTCCGGCCGATCCAGGGTGTAGGTAGGGCCGGAATCATCGGCTACAAGGGAGAGAACGCCATTGTCGGGTGCGACGAAAAAGTGGCCTCGCGAGCAGTGGATGATTGCCCTCCTTGGCGTGCCCACGCCGGGGTCGACAACGGCCACGTGCACGGTGCCCCTGGGGAAGAAAAAGGCGCAGGAGTAGAGCACGTAAGCGGCCGAGCTGATGGCAAAGGGCGCGATCTCGTGGGCGATATCCACAACGGCAACTTGGGGGGCCATGCTGATGATGACCCCCTTCATTGCCGCAACATAGCCATCCTGTGTGCCGAAATCCGTGAGGAGCGTCACGACCCTCATTCGCACCAACGTTGTGATCTTAGCCCGCTGCACCTGCGCCGTCAAAGTGGCCGCACCTGGTCCAAGGCTGCCGAGAAAGCTATAATCGCGGGAGTGAAGCGCGACAAGCACCATCGGCTGAGGGGAAAGAGGCACATGGCCGCGAAGCGGAGGCTTGCTGACTACCATGCGGTTCTTGCCATCGCAGGCGGCATGGAGGTGGATCGGGAGGAGTACCTGGCATACATGACCTTCCGGGCAAATGAGCGGCCGCTGTTCACCGAACTGTTCGGGCCAATCATAGGGCTGAAGGAGGAGTGGGCCGCACAAGGAGCAACTCCCGAAGAGCTCGACCTTTCGGCCTTCCGGTACCGGCGGCCGGGCTTCGGTTCGGTGCCCGTCAACACAGGCTGGCTGGGCGAAGAAGAAGAGGAAATCCTCTACGAGGATGAGGAGTTCGTGATCGCGTGCGACCATTACGGTCGGCGGGTGAAGCTGAGCAAGAAGGTGGCGACGCTGCCGCTGCCCATGGAGTATCCGGTGCGCACCATCGCTGATTGGCGGCGCATCCGGCATCACTATGAGTTCAGCGAGGAGCGCTTCACGCCCGGTTGGGAAGAAATTGCCCGCGAGCACTTGCGTGCGGGGCGTGTAGTTACTGTGAGCATCCCGGGCGGTTTTGACGAACCCCGGCAGCTGCTGGGGGAGGAGCAGCTTGCCCTGGCGTACTATGACCAGCCCGAACTTGTCCATGAGATCCTGGAGACAATCGGGGAGACGGCTTACCGGGTACTGGAACGCGTTTCCGCCGTCGTGACTGTGGATCAGCTCATGGTGCATGAGGACATGGCCGGCAAGAGTGGGCCACTGGCAGGCCCGAGGCAGGTGCGGGAGTTCATCGCCCCTTACTACCGGCGCGTGTGGGATATGTTGCGGGAGAGGGGTGCCCAGCTCTTCGGCCAGGATTCCGATGGCAATATGAACCCAGTGATCCCAGCGTTCCTCGAGGCTGGCGTGAACCTGATGTACCCCATGGAGCCAGCTGCTGGCATGGATATCGTTGCCCTGAGGAAGGAATACGGCACCCGCCTCGCCTTCATGGGCGGCATCGACAAGCACGTCCTGCGCCGGTCGAGGGAAGAAATCGTCGCGGAGCTTGAGTACAAGATCCCGCCCATGGTCGCCACTGGCGGCTGTGTGCTTGGGCTAGACCACCGCATCCCGAATGGAACTCCCCTTGCCAACTACCGGTTCTACATCGAGAAGGCGTGGGAGATCATGGACCGCGAGGCGGCCAAACTCCATGGGGCCACACCTGTAGGAACGGGCGGCTGAGGCAGGAGAGTTCTGCTGTTGCTGTGTCCCCTATTTCCCGGCAGACAAAGCCCTGGTGCTGGTACGTTTTGGCAGCTGACAGCAGGAATGAAGCAGCTGCGTTGTGGCAAAGATGTGCTCGTTGGGGCGGTCGGTGGGATGCTAGAAGATGTTGTATGGCCAGCGTGCGCAGCTACAAGATACAGTAGGCCGGGTGGGATTCGAACCCACATGGCCTTGCGGCCAGCGGATTTTAAGTCCGCTGCGTCTGCCCTTTCGCCACCGGCCCTAGAGAATTTGCCCTGTACTGACCCTGCCCTCAGCACACAAGGCCCAGCTTCATCCGTAAGCTGGGCCCCCGTGAGGCGACGGCCGGATTCGAACCGGCGATCGGGGTTTTGCAGACCCCTGCCTTGCCACTTGGCGACGTCGCCTTTTCACCTGCAATTATAAGCCGTACCGCATCCCGCCGACAACTGCGCCAGGAAGAAGGACGGGCCTTAGCCAGCAGAACGCAGGCACAGCACCCAATCCTCTTCTGAAGGCGGGCTCAGCGTGAGCTCCGCCTGGTCGGTTTCCTCGAGTGCCCCGGCTTCGGCCCAGGCTCCACTTCGTGGGTCGTACCAGCTGGCTGCCGCCGGCAGCGCAAGCTCGCTTGCCCTGAGCTGCAAGGGCTCACCCTTGGGCGTGTAAGCGACCACCAGCTGGCGGCGTGGCGTTGCTGCCACCATGGCCCAGCGCGCAAGATCCTGCTCGCCGGGTTGGCTTGCAAGGAGCTCCTGTGCTGGGGCAAGCTGCCACCACGGCAACTCTGAGAAGAAGCGCACAAGGACGCCCACTGCACTTGCGCCGTGGCTCTCGAGCGCCTCACTCCACGGGATGGCCTCCCCAGAATGCGGGTGATCGGGTGGCACGCCGCGCTCCTCCATCCAAGGCCAGATGCCATGGTGCCCATAGCTCACGCCCGCAGTCGGGGCCACAAGCAGGCTCCAGTGGAGGGCACGGCGAACATGGCAGGCTGTGAAGGGTTGGCGGGATTGGTAAGCAAGGTGCCCCTCGTAGTTTGGCTCCAGGTTGATGATTGGGCGCGGTGGCGGGATGCGCCATTCACTTGCTGGGGGACCAGCGACAAGAAAACGCAGGTCTTGCTCGCTATCGCCGTGGCCGCTCTGGTAGCCGATAAAGTCAAACCATTCTTCCCCGCGGAATTCATCCGCCACCCAGTGCAGGCCTTGGGGATGCATGGTGACCAATCTATCGTGCCTGCCGGCAAACACTGCTCGCCCGATGCGCTGCCACCTCGATGCCTTGGGCCCGCGGTAATCACCATCCCCGGCGAGGATCCACGCTACCTGATAGGCTCCATAGCGGGCAACCATGTAGCGCGCCAGGGCAATCGCCGCTTCCTCGCTCAAAGTGTAGCCAGGGTTGTCCTCGCCGGCGATCGCCCAGAGGAGCACTGGCACTGCCAGGAGCCCAGCTTCGTTGACTGCCGAAACCTTGGCATCCAGGCGCTGGAAAAACGCTGGGTTGACGCGCAAGCGCACACTGTCCTCGAAGGCCCTCTCGCCCTGGCTATCTTGCTTGTAGGCGCGCCATTGCGTGAGCACAAACTGCACGGCACTGAAGCCCTGCTGGCGTCGCCGCTGCAGGTAAAACTTCCAGTCCTCTGGCCTGGCCTTGAGCACCCCGTTCCAGGCCGTATCGGCCATCCAAAGAAAAGGTGCTCCGTCGGCGTGCTGCAAGTAGCGCCTGTTGGGCGAGAGGCAGACTGGCCCATGCCGGTATAGGGGGTTATCTCCCTCATAGGGCTGGGCCACGAAGGCACCGCTGAGGCCATCCAGCCCTGGATCTGCTGGCCCCTGGCAGCGAAGCCTGTATTGCCACTCCCCGGGGACAGTTGGGCTGAACCGGAACCGCCAGGCCCTGCCGCCATCCCAGAAGGCATCGACCTCAGCCTGGCTCCCGCCAGGACCCGCAAGCTCGACGACCACGCGCTGGTCAAGAACCGGGTTCTCGTAGGAACGAGCGGCAGTAGCCAGGACCTCAAGAACCTGAAAGCAGCAGACTTGCTTCAGTTCCATCCCATCGTCTCCGCCAGGAGGCTCAGGTCCACCTAATACATGGGCAGAGCCGTGCTGTCAAGGGCTTGAGGCAGTGCAGCCTGCGCTTCCTTGATCCTTATTGGCAGGAGGGGCTTGCAG
>JAPWUW010000022.1 GCA_028275325.1 Anaerolineae bacterium
ACAGAGCTCAACCCCCGGGTCACTGAGGTGGTACATCGAGAGGGCTACCGCCGCGAGCACATCCTCATCGACGTCGAGCCCGGCGTTACCATGACGCTTTACGCGCTGATCCCAGATCGGCTCGAGCGGCCGGCGCCAGCAGTGCTTGCACCGCACGGACATGGCAGTGGGGGCAAGCTCTCCCCGGCAGGTGCCGTCGAGGTTCCCGGTGTGGCCGAGCGGGTGCGCCAGTACAACTACGACTACGGGGTGCAAGCTGTTCGTCGCGGCTACGTAGTTTTCTGCCCCGATGCCAGGGGCTTTGGCGAGCGGCGGGAAGCCCTCTTTCAGGCGCCAGAGCAGCTCTTTGAATCCTCCTGCCGCCAGCTCGCCCACATGGCGCTTCCTCTGGGCCTCACGGTCGCTGGCATGTGGGCCTGGGATCTTTCGCGGCTCATAGACTACGCGCTCACCCGGCCGGAGTGCGCTGGCCAACCCGTCGGCTGCATTGGCCTCTCCGGTGGAGGCCTTCAGACGCTGTACCTTGCTGCTCTGGACGAACGCGTCCAGTGCGCCGTGATCAGCGGCTACTTTTACGGTGTGCGCGATGCGCTCCTGCACCTATCCGGAAACTGCGACTGCAACTATGTGCCGCACCTCTGGGAGTATGCGGATATGGGCGATATCGCCGCACTGATTGCGCCGCGGCCACTCCTCATCGAGGCGGGCACGAGAGACCCGCTGAATGGCCCAAGGGGCATTCAAAACGTCCTCGAGCAATACGAGATTGCTCAGGCCGCCTATCGCCTGCTGGGAGCAGAGGACAGGCTCAGCATCGATATCTTCGAGGGCGAGCACCAGTGGCACGGGACGGTCGCCTTCGACTGGCTGGACCGCTGGCTGCGGGGCTAATCCGGCCCAGTTCATGCGTTCTAGGCCACCCGCTGGGAGGTGCCAAATGCGCAAAGAATCCATGACTCCCAAGGAACGCTGGCTTGCCGTCCTCAGGCGAGAGAAGCCAGACCGGCTGCCAATGGATTACTGGGCAACCCCTGAAGCCACTGAGAAGTTACTGCGCCACCTCGGCCTCCAGGATGTGCGCCAGATGTACAGGCAGCTGCACATTGATCGGGTGCGCGGCGTGGCGCCAGAGTACGTCGGCCCACCCCTCGCCCCAGACGAGGATGTGTTCGGTTGCCGCTTCCGCGACGTCGACTACGGCACTGGGGTCTATCGCGAGTGCGTCTACAGCCCTCTGGCCAGGTTCAAGAGCGTCGAGGAGATAGAAGCCAACTACCGGTGGCCCAACCCCGATTGGTGGGACTACTCCGGCATCAAGGAGCAGGTCAAGGGCTGGGAGGAGTACCCCATTCAGGGCGGTGGGTCTGAGCCCTTCCTGATCTACAAGAACTTGCGCGGCCAAGAACAAGCCATGATGGATCTCATCCTGAACCCAGAGATCGTTCACTACTGCCTCGACAAGCTCTTCGACTTGGCCTACGAGAATACGACACGCATCTACGAGCAATTGCCCGGGCAAGTGATGCTGAGCTACATTGCTGAAGATATGGGCGGGCAGACGGGGCTTCTGTTTTCGAGGAAACACATTCACGAATTCCTATTGCCGCGCATGAAACGCATGATCGACCTCGCGCACCAGGCTGGCGCCTATGTGTTCCACCACAGTGATGGAGCCATCCGCGAGATAATCCCCGACATGATCGCGCTGGGGATAGACATCCTCAACCCAATCCAGTGGCGCTGCCCGGGCATGGAAAGGGAGGGCCTGAAGCGAGATTTTGGCGATAAGCTTATCTTTCACGGCGGGGTCGACAACCAGTACACGCTTGCTTTCGGCACTGTCGAGGAAGTCCGAGAGGAAGTGGCCGATAACATCCGTATCCTGGGTGCGGGCGGTGGCTACATTCTGGCCCCATGCCACAACATCCAGGCGGTGAGCCCACCGGAGAACATCGTAGCCATGTACGAGGCCGGGTACGAGTACGGCTGGTACTAGGCACGCTCGGGAAACGCTTCACTATGGCAGCAGGTGCGTTGTTGGCTGCAGATCTTGTGCCGCTATTCCAACGAGAGCTTGAGCTCTGTCGCGTCGCAAGCGGGCAGAACGTCCTCATCTTCACTGATCCACAGTTCCCTTATCCCGAGTACGCGCAGGCGGCGTTTGCCGCCTGCCGAGCGCTTGGGGCCAACCCCTACCTCATGGTGGGCACAAGCTGGGGCAAGCTTGCCGACCGCCTGGTGCACGCTTCCTGGTGCTCTGCCGACCTCATCCTCGGCATGAGCACTGTGCCCCGGGGCATCGGCTCCTGGATGTACACGGAAGTCCACACTGCAGCACTGCACGCAGGTGCCAGGGCCCTCATGATACAGGAGCCGCTGCCGGCTCTCGTGCGCATGATGCCAAACGAGGAGGTAAGACGGCGCGGGCTTGCTGGTGCAGCCCTTCTGCAGGCTGCGCGAGAAATCCGGCTCATATCGGC
The DNA here is from genome assembly GCA_028275325.1 of Anaerolineae bacterium. GTDB lineage: Bacteria > Chloroflexota > Anaerolineae > DRVO01 > DRVO01 > JAPWUW01. The sequence goes on from JAPWUW010000022.1 coordinate 2,481, forward strand.
AGATGGAACGGAGCTTTCCCTTCGCAAGGACGGCCGCAAGGCCATGTACCAGTGCGGCATCGCCGACGAGCCCGGCAGGTGGGATCACTGGCCGTCCGGGCTGGTCACCTGTGCTCCCCTTGAATGGAGTGCGGAGGGCACGTTTGTCGTCAAGCCGGGAGATGTCCTTCTCGGCCTGTGGCGCCATGCGCAGACGGAGGTGCGTCTCATCTTTGAGGGCGGTAAGCTTCGCCGTATCGAGGGCGGGGCAGATGCTTTAGCTCTGCGTTCCTATCTTGAGCGCGCAGGGGACGAGGGTGCCTTCCGGGTTGCACACGTTGGGTGGGGCACAGATCCGCGCGCGGATTGGAGTCAGGTGGGCATGGATTCCGAATCCAAATACGGCACCGTGCTCCTGGCGCTGGGGCGCAACACCTTCGATGCACCAGCGGCGTATTGTGGCATGGGGGGCCAGAACGCGAGCGAAGCCCACTGCGATATCTGCTGCCGCAACGTCTCGCTTGACCTTGATGGGCAGCCCATCATCCGCGCCGAACAGTTCCTGGTGCCAGAGTTAGCCTAGCCGCATAGCTTGCGTCCAAGCTTAGACAAGCCCTCCTCCCAAGCCTATAATGTCCAATAAAGGCCTTCCTTTCCTTGGCGAGTTCAAGTTAGGAGCAATTCTCCCGATGGCCATCTTTAGGGCGCCGCGCGGTGTCCAGGACATTCTGCCACAGAGTGCCCCCGTGTGGGTGCAGCTTCAGAGCACCGCGCGAGCAATCTGCGAGCGCTATGGCTTTGCCTTCATCGAGACGCCAATCTTTGAGGAAGCAGCTCTCTTTGTGCGCGGCGTCGGCGCGGAAACCGATATTGTCCAGAAGGAAATGTACACGTTTGAGGATAGAGGGGGCGTTCAGCTGACCCTGCGACCTGAGTTTACCGCCGGGATCATGCGCGCTTATATCGAGCATGGCATGCACACCTGGCCGCAGCCAGTGAAGCTATACAGCCTGGGTCCAGCTTTCCGCTACGAGCGCCCTCAAGCCGGCCGTTTTCGGCAGTTTCACCAGTTCAACATCGAGGCAATAGGAGAGCAGGATCCTCTCATAGACGCCGAAGTCATCCTTCTCATGTGGCGCTACTTGCAGGAGCTCGGCTTCGACCGCTTGAGCCTTCAGCTCAACAGCATTGGCTGTCCGGCCTGCCGACCGCCGTACGTGGAAGCCCTAAAGAGCTACTACTCCGGGCTGCGAACAAGTCTTTGCTCAGATTGCCAGGAGCGGCTGCACCGCAACCCACTCCGCCTGCTCGATTGCAAGGCCGCATCCTGCCAAGCGCTCCTGCAAGAAGCGCCGCGCTCCGTGGATTTCCTTTGCCCCTCCTGTGCGGGCCATTTCCAGGAGCTGCGGCTGCTCCTTGAAGCAGCTGAGCTGCCTTACGAGCTCAACCCCAGGTTGGTACGCGGGCTCGATTACTACACCAAGACCGTATTCGAGATCTGGGCCGAAGGAATCGGGGCGCAAAATGCAGTCTGCGGCGGGGGCCGCTACGATGGCCTGGCTGAGGCGCTTGGCTTCCGGTCCACGCCCGGGGTTGGTGCGGCCGCTGGGCTCGAGCGCCTGCTAATGCTGCTGCAGGGCCACGGGCAAGCCGAGCGACCTTCGGCAGCCTTGGCCGTGTTCATCCCGCTGGCTGGGCCGGCGCGCCCCTTGAGCCTAAAGCTGGCCGAAGAGCTACGGCTTGCCGGGCTGCCGGCCCAGTGCACGTATGGGGACCGCAGCCTGAAAGCGCAGCTCAAATCTGCTGACCGGCTGGGAGCTCAGTATGCCATTATCCTGGGGGAAGATGAGCTCGCTCACGGCCAGGCGACTGTACGTTGCCTAGGCCGATCGGAGCAAGTGCAAGTCCCGTTGGCGCGGCTAGTCGATTGGCTGAAAGAGCAGGCTGCGGTGCCAGCGGGCGAAAGAGCGGTGCAGTGAGGGTAGCCATCCTTTATCACCCCAAGTTGCCCCACTCCCAGGAACTCGCGCGGGAGATCAGCGCTTTCCTTCTGCGACGGGGGCACGAGGCATGGCTCGGCTCTTCCTGGGATGTGCCCGCCATCGAGGCCCAGTTGCCGGGCAGCGACCTCATCCTCACCCTCGGCGGCGACGGCACTATTCTTCGTGCCGCTAGGGTCGCCGTGGGATCAAATGCTGCCATCCTGGGGATAAACCTAGGCCGGTTCGGCTTCCTCGCTGAGCTCCAGCCCGAGGAATGGCAGGCCGGGCTCTGCCAGGCACTTGCAGGCGACGGGTGGGTGGAAGAGCGCATGATGCTCCAAACCGAGCATTGCCGGGAGGGGCAAACCATTGCGCGCCACCATTCGCTAAACGAGGTGGTGGTCAGCCGGGGCCGACTCGCCCGCGTCGTGCGAGTCGACACTTATGTCGATGGCACTTTGCTCGCGCACTATGTGGCCGATGGGCTGATTGCAGCAACACCTACGGGGAGCACTGCCTACGCCTTCGCCGCGGGTGGGCCCATCATGCCCCCGGACCTGCGCAACATTTTGCTTGTGCCAATTGCGCCTATGTTTGGCTTCACGCGGCCTGTCGTGCTGAGCGAGGGCACAGAGGTGCGCTTTGTGGTCAGCACCGACCATGAAGCCATCCTGACCATCGATGGCCAGTTCGACCTGCAGCTCCAGAACGGCGACGAAGTCCTCGTGCAGTCAAGCGAATGCACCGCTCGTTTTCTGCGGTTGCGGCCGCCAAGCTACTTCTACAAAACCCTATCTCAGAAGTTCGGCGAGCTGCGCTCCCCATGGCTTACAAATGCGGCGGACGAGCCTGTGGAGCAGCGCCAGAGCCCAGCTAGCTGTACCCCATGTTAGGTGAGCTTGAGATCCGCAACTTCGCCATCATTGAGCATGCGCATCTGCGGCTTCAGCCCGGGCTGAATGTTCTCACCGGCGAGACAGGCGCAGGCAAATCGATCGTTGTCGATGCACTGAGCGCTGTGCTCGGCGAGCGCACTTCGCCGGAGGTCGTCCGCGCCGGTGAGACTTGTGCCATCATCGAGGCTTTCTTCGAGCTCGACAGCCCCACGGCGCAAAGGCTTGCGCCACTTCTGGCCGAACAGGGCCTGCAGGGGGATGACCCCCACGCGCTCGTGCTCAGCCGAGAGATACGCGCGGAAGGAAGGAGCATCGCACGCGTGAACGGCCGCGTCACTGCCGCGGGCATCGCACGGCAAATAGGGGAGCTCCTCGTCGACATCCATGGTCAGTCCGAACACCTATCCCTTCTGAGGCCCAGCGAGCACCTGAACTTGTTGGATCGCTTTGCTCAGCTTCTGCCCCTGCGCGAACGCTTCGCAGCGCTCGCGAGGGAACTCTCTCAGGTCCGCCAGCGCATGCGTGCCTTGCAGGAGGACACGCGAGAAAGGCTTCGCCGCCAGGAGCGGCTTGAGTACGAGCTAGCCGAGATCCAGGCGGCAAGACTGAGGCCGGGCGAGGAGGAAGAACTGCGTGCCGAGCGCAATCGCCTCGCCAACGCGGAGAAACTCCTGGAGCTTGCCTCTGAGGCATATGCCGCCCTCTACGGAGAGCCAGGGGCGGCGACCTCCGCCGCAGAGGCTCTGGGGCGTGCTGCAAAGGCCCTCAAGGACATAGCGCGGATAGATGCGTCCCTGGCCTCAACACACGAGGCTGTGGAAGAGCTGCTCTCTGGGCTCCGAGAGCTGGCAGCTCGCCTGCGCGACTACCAGGAGACGCTGGAGTTTAACCCCGCGCGGCTCGAGGAGGTGGAGCAGCGGCTTGCGCTCATCGCCAACCTCAGGCGCAAGTACGGCGCCACTGTCGAGGACATTATGTCCTATGCCGAAAGGGCCGCAGCGGAGCTATCGTCGCTTGCGCACAGCGAGGAAGAGCTTGAGGAGTGCCAGAAGCGGGAGGCCACCCTGCTCGACCAGCTGGCGCTCCTCGCCCAAGAGCTCTCGCTCAAGCGGCAAGAGGCTGCCGCCAGGCTTGCACTCGCGCTGGAGCAGGAACTGGCTGAGCTAGCAATGGAGAAAGCGCGCTTTGCTGTCCACATCGTGCAGCGGGAGGCACCAGATGGCTTGCCAATTGCAGGCAGGCACCTGGCCTTCGACCAGACAGGTGTCGACCAGGTGGAGTTCCTGTTGGCGCCAAACCCTGGCGAGCCACCACGCCCATTGGCGCGCATCGCTTCCGGCGGGGAGATGGCGCGCATCATGCTCGCGCTCAAGGGGGTGCTCTCGCAGGCCGATGAGCGGCCAACCCTCATCTTCGACGAGATCGATGCTGGCATCGGGGGACGCATGGGGCGAGTGCTCGGCCAGAAGCTGAAGCGCCTCGCCCAGCACCATCAGGTGATCTGCGTCACTCATCTGCCCCAGCTTGCGGCATTCGCCTCTCACCACCTGCGTGTGCAAAAGGCTGTGGCGCGCGGGCGCACCATCACGACCGTCACAGCGCTCGGGCCGCAGGAGCGCGTGGAGGAACTTGCCTCCATGCTTGGTGGCGCAACGGAGGCCAATCGCCGCAGTGCCCTGGAGATGTTGGAGCAGGCCGGCCATTCTCTCCCTCAGCTGGCAGGTTCTGGCCGTCCAGCTCCCGAGCAAACCGCCGGTTGACAACTGATCGGAACAGTGATAAAAAAGGCGAGCAAGTGGGCATCGGGAGGGCACTGGCGACGATAGACACAGGTGGCGGCAAAGAATGGGCCAAACTGGCGGCATGAAGCGGCGCTCGCTGTTTCTGGGTGCATTTGCGCTTGGCACAACCCTCGCGCAGGGATGCGTCGGCCCGGTGTCACCGACGGGACAGGCGACAGTGCCAGCTGGCGAGCCAGCACAGGCTGAGCTGAAGCAGGAGGGGTTTATCATGGAGCGTCGTTTACTGGGGCGGACTGGCGTGCAGCTTTCTATCGTTGGCTTTGGAGGCATTGTTGTCAAGGACGAATCGCCTGAATCGGCCTCCCAGCTCGTTGCGGAGGCCATCCGCCGCGGCATCAACTACTTCGATGTCGCCCCGAGCTACGGCAATGCGGAAGAGCGCTTGGGGCCAGCGCTTGAGCCGTACCGCAAGGATGTCTTTCTGGCTTGTAAGACGGCGGAGCGCACCAAAGCCGGGGCCGAAAGGGAGCTGCATCAATCCCTGGAGCGCCTGCGCACGGATCACTTTGACCTCTATCAGTTCCACGCCGTGACCACCCAGGAAGATGTCGAGGCCATCTTTGCGCCTGGAGGCGCCATTGAGGCGTTCCTGGACGCGCGCGAGAAGGGCCTCATCCGCTACATTGGCTTCTCAGCGCATTCCGAGGAAGCGGCGCTGGCGATGATGGATCGCTTTGCGTTCGACACAATACTCTTCCCGTTCAACTGGGTGTGCTGGCATCAGGGGCGCTTTGGGCCGCGTGTGCTGGAGAAAGCACAGGAGAAAGGCCTCGGCGTATTGGCGTTGAAGGCCCTGGCCAAGCGACCCTGGGCCCCAGGGGAGACCCGCCGCTGGCCCAAATGCTGGTATTGCCCGGTGGATTCGCCCGAGGAAGCTGCGCTTGCCTTGCGATTCACCCTATCCAGGCCCATAACCGCAGCCGTCTCCCCGAGCCACGCCGAACTCCTCTGGTGGGCATGCGATGCCGCACAGGCTCTGAAGCCACTCAGTGAAGAGGAAGAGCTCGCGGTAGCCAGGCGCAGCGAGGGCATCAAGCCCATCTTCCCGCACAGCTGAGGGCGGCGGGCGCGGTGCTACCGCAAGGCAAAAACCATGGCTAGGGACCGCTTGAACCGCGGTAGTGCCGCTCAGCTTGCTAGCATAGGCGCCTGCAGGCTCGGCCAAACCTCAGGCGTGAAGGGCCAACTCAGCTTGCTGCAAATGGCCTGCCAACGCTCGCGCATTTGGGGCAAGAAAAGAAAAGGCTCATAACCGAGCTTGAGGTAGGTCTTGAGAGCAGGCAGGCGCCAGTCATCAGTGAGCAAGTAGATATCGGCAAAGCCCAGCTGAAGCAGTGCGCGAGTGACTGCGGCACATACCGCAAGCCCGAGCCCCTTGCCCCTGTGGTCAGGGTGTGCAGCCACCCACCCGAGCTCAGCGCCGCCAGGGTGCAGCTCCGAGGCGCTGGTGAGCCCCATTGCCGTGGCCACTACTGGCTGATCGGGTGCGTCCACAACGAACCAACACCCGGGGATGAAACGGGCCCGCAGTGGCGCGATTTTCTCCTCGTTCCAACCTGGCCAGCCAGCAAGCTCCATGAGCCGGAAAAAGGCGGCTTCGTCGCCCGCGCGCTGCGCTCGCAGCCTATAGCCAGTGGGCACCGGCGGCCAAGGCGGAGCCGCGCGCCTGTGTGCCGGCCAAACCATCTGCAGCTGCACGTACTGCTGTGCTTCTGGCACTGCTTGCCTCCGCGCCGGCATATGCGCAAAAAGTCAAAAAGGGATGGCCATTAGCCCTGCGGCCATCCCTTTTGGCCTAAGCGGAGACGACGGGATTCGAACCCGCGATCTCTGGCTTGACAGGCCAGTGTGCTAAACCGCTGCACCACGCCTCCGCGCACCATATGTAGCCTATCACACCGCGGATGCGCATGTCAAAACGGCTGCATCTTGTTCTAGGCGCTCTTATCTGGGCACTGCGGCCCTGCCCAGCGAAACGCATGGAGCACCCGCTGCTTATCCCGATAGCCATTACCGGCAAAGGGCCATGAGAAACTTTGGCATTCAGCCCACAGCACGCCATCAAGTCGAAACGCGCCGAGTCAGAATCAGGGCGCACCCACTCGCACAAACGAGCCAGCCCCCCGCTGAAGCTCTAGGACGCCTTTGCGCGGTGCCGGGGCCCCCTGCCACATTTGGGCCACCGGCCTTGATCGGTGCTGGGGCGCTATTGTATTCTATACCCAAGAGGCCAAGCGATGCGGGCAGCCGCACTCTTTCGGCCGAGAAGGAGGTGCACTATGGCGCTGGCGAGGCAGGAAATAACGATCAACGCCCCACCAACCACCGTCTGGTCGCTGATCGGAGATGTAACCAAATGGCCGTCCTGGCACGGCCGCATCACGAGTGGCCGCATGCTCGAGGGAGATGAGTTTTTCCCAGGGGCCACTTTCCAGTTCACCTACGATGGGAAGCCGGTTGTCGGCACGATTATCCACATCGAGCGGCCAAAGAGGCTTGCCTGGAGGTGTGGTAACATCCGCCAATCAGTGCGCCTTGAGGGCCTTGGCACCCAGACCAAGGTCTCCGCGGAGCGAGAGGTGAGCGGGTTTATGGCCTCGCTCCGCAAGGGAAAAGCGCAGCAGGAAGCTGCTCAGGGCCTGAAAGAGTGGCTCGAGGCCCTGAAAGCCGCTGCCGAAAAGGCCCCCAAGTCGGCCTAAGACAGCAGCTGTGCCCTTGTGGGCTGGAAGTAATCTCGGCTTTGGAGGTCCAAACGTGCCCAATGGCTATGCCGGCCGCATTCTCCACGTAAACCTAAGCAACGGCAGCATCAATATCGAGCAACCCGATGAATCTTTTTACCGCTTCTACATGGGCGGCAGCGCCCTCGCCATGCACTATATTCTGAGAGAGGTGCCCAAGGGTGCTGACCCCCTCGGGCCTGAGAACGTCCTCGTTGTCTCCGTTGGCGTGCTCACGGGAGCTCCAATCAGCGGGCAAAGCCGCGTCATGGCCAACGCCAAGAGCCCCCTTACAGGCGCCATCGGGGATTCGCAGGGCGGTGGGTTCTGGCCGGCAGAGCTGAAGCGAGCCGGCTTCGACGCTGTAGTCATCCGCGGGCGCGCCGCAAAGCCTGTTTACCTCTGGATTCACGATGGCGAAGCCGAGCTGCGGGATGCCACCCACCTCTGGGGCAAAGTCACCGGCGAGGCAGAAGCCCTCATCAGGCAAGAGCTCGGGGACCCCAAGGTTGAGGTCCTCCAGATTGGGCCGGCAGGCGAGAAGCTAGTTCGCTACGCCGCCATAATGAACATGAGCAACCGCGCCAATGGCCGCACTGGCATGGGTGCTGTCATGGGTTCAAAGAACCTGAAGGCCATCGCCGTGCGCGGCAGGCAGCGCCCAGGCATCGCCGATCCAGAGGCTCTGGCGAAGCTTGCGCGCTGGGGCGTCGAGAACGTTGAGTCGATGATCGGCGGCCTAGCGCGCCATGGTACGGCCAACGTGGTGATCTCCCAGCAAGAAGCAGGAGGATTGCCAACGCGCAACTGGACAAGCGGCGTCTTCGAGCACTACGAGGCCATTTCTGGCCCGCGCATGAGCGAGACAATCCTGAAAGAGCGCGACACGTGCTTTGGTTGCGCTGTCCGCTGCAAGCGCGTGGTAGAGGTAAAGGAGCCACGCTGGCAGGTTGACCCACTCTACGGCGGCCCCGAGTACGAAACCATCGCGACGCTTGGCAGCTATTGTGGCGTGGGCGACCTTTCGGCGATCGCCAAAGGCAACGAGCTTTGCAACAAGTACGGGCTGGACACGATCTCCACTGGCGCCACTATTGCCTTTGCCATGGATTGCTTCGAGCACGGGTTGCTCACCACGGCTGATACAGGCGGCATTGAGCTGCGCTTTGGCAATGGCGAGGCAATGGTAAAGTTAGTGGAGCTCATCGCCAAGCGCGAGGGCATCGGAGATCTGCTGGCCGAGGGCAGCGCGCGGGCCGCTGCACGCATTGGCAGAGGGGCTGAGCGCTTTGTGGTGGCCGCCAAAAGGCAAGAGCTGCCAGCGCACATGCCCGAGGTGAAGCGCTCGCTGGCCCTCATCTATGCAGCCAATCCCTTCGGTGCCGATCATATGTCCAGCGAACACGACCCGAGTTACTCGCCGACAGCATCAGCCACCAGCTTGGCTCGTATGTCATCCTTGGGGCTTATTTGCCCGCAGGACCCACTGGTGCTCAACGAGGAGAAGGTACGGTTTGCCTTTTACGTGGAGTGCTTCTTCAGCCTCCTCGATAGCATTGGCACGTGCCAGTTTGTCTGGGGCCCCGGCTGGCAGCTCTATGGCCCGAACCAGCTGGTCGAGGCCGTGCGGGCAGTAACCGGCTGGGAGACAAGCATTTTCGAGCTCATGAAGGTCGGCGAGCGCCGGCTGAATATGATGCGCGCTTTCAACGCGCGGGAGGGCTTTGGCCGCAAGGATGACTGGCTGCCCGCACGCTGCTTCGAGCCCAAGAAGGGTGGACCCTCGGATGGCTACGCCGTATCAGAAGAAGAGCTGCGCCAGGCTCTGGACTGGTACTACGCCATCGCCGGCTGGGATGCAGAGGGCAAGCCGACACGCGGCAAGCTCCTTGAGTTGGGGCTTGGCTGGGTAGCCGACCTGCTCTGAAGCACGCCTTGCCCGAACTGGGGGCGGAGCCCGTTGGCCCGCCCCCTTCTTTTCCTCTAACGCCATCCGGCGCGGAGCGGATCGATGTTATCCTGGATCGCCTCAGCCAGTGAACTCGCCGCCAGCACGGCAAGTGAGATAGCCAGGCCAGGCCAAAGCGCGAGCCACGGTGCGCTGCGCAGGTAGAGCCTGGCCTCGCTCAGCATCTGTCCCCATTCGGCCTGAGGCGGCTTGGCGCCAACTCCAAGGAAGCTGATGGCCGACAGGTGCAGGAGGCTCCAGCCAATATCGAGAGCGATGATGCTCCACAGCGGCCCCGCCGCGTTCGGCAGAACGTGCCGAAGCATGACGCGCCCCCAGGAAGCACCTATAGCGTGCGCAGCGCGCACAAACTGCGCCCGTCTCAGTTTCTTGGCGGCAGCGCGTGCCACCCTGAAGTACATTGGTATCCCCGCTACTCCCACGCTCAGGATAGCAGCGCGCATCCCCTGCCCGAGAAGCCACGTTAGCACCAGAGCGAGCAGCAGGCCCGGTAGAGCAAGAAGCGCTTCCATCGCCGCGCCCAGTACTAGGTCAAGCAAGCCATCCTCGTACCCGGCAAGCAGGCCCAGCACCGACCCGCAGAAAGCCGCCATGGACACGGCGGCCACAGCGCCACCAAGCGAAAGCCTGCCGCCGTGCAGCACCCTTGCTAACATATCTCGGCCGAAGTGATCCGTCCCCAGCGGGTGTGAAAAGGAGGGAGGCCTTAGCACTTCGCCCGTAGCAACGGCATCCGGCGCAAGCGGCCAAGCCATCGGTCCAAATACCACCAAAAGAAGCATGGTGCCAAGGACAGCTGCCCCCGCCAAGCCCATCGCTTTCGGCCAACCCCTGGCCCTGCTCGGCAGAGCAGGCTCTGGAGGATACCTCCTTGTGGGGATAGGGTAGCGACGCAACTGGCTCATAGATCGCGCAGCCTGGGGTCAACCAAGGCGCACACGGCGTCGCTCAGCGAGTTTGCAAGGCTGTATAGCACTGCGGCAACAACAACACAGCCCTGCGCCAGAGGGTAATCTTTGGCCAGCACAGCTTCGACCAAGAGCCGGCCAAGGCCTGGCCGCGCAAAGACTGTCTCGGTAATGGCAGCCCCGGAGAGAAGGAAGCCTACTTGCAACCCCAAGAAGGCTATTACCGGCGAGGCAGCCGCCGGCAGCACGTGGCGGCACAGGACCACTCTGCCCGGCAACCCCTTGGCGCGAGCGCCGCGCACGAAATCTTGGCCAACCACTTCCAAGACGCTGCTGCGGGCCAATCGAGCCGTGGGCCCAAATGAAGCACCCGCGAGCACCAGTGCCGGCAGGACAAGGTGGCGCAACGAGCCATCCCCACTTGCTGGGAGCCACTGCAGCCGCACGCTGAACAGATAGATGCCCAAAAGAGCAGCCCAGAAGGGCGGTATGCTCGCGCTCACCCCCGCCAGGACCTGAACAAATAAGTCCAGCCACGACCCTCGCCACCATGCTGAGGCCACGCCCAGGGCAAGGCCCACCCCTGCACACACGGCAAATGCCGCGAGCGTCAGGCGCGCAGTGGCTGGCAACTGCTCCGCAATCAGCCTGCCCACCGGGCGCCCATAAGCGAGCGATACCCCCAGGTCCCCAGAGAAAAGAGCCGACCAATAGCGAAGGTATTGCACGGGCAGCGGCCGGTCGAGCCCATACCGGTCGCGGAAGCGCTCGACCTCGCGCGCGGGCATGCCGCTTGCGGCTACCAGCGCGAGCACCGGGTCACCCGGAATCGCTCGCAACAGCACAAACACCACCGATACCGAAAGGAAGACTGTGATCGGCAATGAGAGGAGCCGTCGCACCAGCACCAGTGAGTGCAAGCCTCACCGGCAGGGCTGCGCCAGGCGCAGTTCGGCCAGCAGGGGGAACCAACCATGGCAATCGAATCGCAGCCCGCGGACACAGCGGCGCACACCTGTAAGGTTGACGTAGTCGCGAATGGGCAAGACGAGCGCCTCGCGCATCACGAGTTCCTGCACCCGTGCGTAAAGCGCGGCTCTCGCGCCAGGATCCGCTGCGCGCCTGGCCTCGTCCAGAAGCGAATCGAGCTCCATCGAGCTATACCGGCTCCAGTTGCGCAGGCCCATGTTTTCAGAATGGAAAAAGAGCCGGAGCACATCGCCGTCAGCCCCTGCTTCAGACCAGAAAACCATGTTGTAGCGGTTCTCCTGCATGGCGGCCAAAGCTGCTGAAAAGGTGACCTGGTTGAGCACAAGCTCAATGCCAAGGCGCCGGTATTGCGCCTGTAACAGCTCGCTCACCTGGGGGACCAGCCCCCAGCTCATGACGAGGGCCTCAACGCGCAGCGGCACCCCCTCGCGCTCGCGCAGCTCGCCCTCTTTCTCCAGCTGCCAGCCTGCCTGTTCCAGAAGCTGTGCTGCCCGAGCAGGGTCGTAACGCGGGTAGAACTGCTCTACTGCTCGGCTGTAGTGCTGATGGTTATGGGACAGGGGTCCCTGGGCCACGGGCGAATAACCGCCGAACACGGCCCTCACGATTTCCTCGCGATCCGCACCCCAGATCAACGCCTGGCGCACGCGCAGGTCATCGGTCGGCGGATTTGTGCTGTTGAGAAAGGCCACCAGCGGCACGCCCGGTATATCCGCGCGGACAAGGTCCAGCGCCTGGTTCTCCTTCAGTCGCTCCACGTCTTGCGGCGGTATTTCTCCGACAATGTCGGCATCCCCAGCCTCCAGGGCAGGCAGGCGCGAGGCAGGTTCCGTATAAAACCGGAACTCGATGATGTCGACACCGGGGTACGGCTGCTCCCGGCCCTGAGCAAGCTCAGCCGGGTAGTTGGGGTTGCGCACCAGCGTCAGGTGATCCTTGGGGACGTATTCCTTCATCATGAATGGCCCTGTCCCAACCTGGTGGAACTGGTACTCCGACCCCCATTTGTCCAGCGCCGCAGGGGAAGCCGGCGCCAGGTACACCTGGCTCAGCCCATCGAGCAAGGGCGCAAAGGGCTCGCGCAAACGGATGCGGATCGTGTACTCATCCAGGACCTCCGCCCCTTCATACGGGCCAAGAAGGGCGATAGCCTTGCGCGAGCCAGTCTCCGGTGCCACGATGCGGTCGAGCGTCTTCTTCACCGCCCAAGCGTCGAACCTTGCGCCGTCGTGGAAGTACACGCCTTTGCGCAAGTGGAACGTGTAGGTGCGCCCATCCGCACTCACCTCCCAGGAGGTGGCCAGACCAGGCTCGAAACCGCCTGTAGCTGTGCACCGGACCAGGGTGTCGTAGACGCTGCTCAACGGAATGCCAAGCTCCGCTGAAGCATCTATGTGCGGGTCAATGCCAGAAGGCGCAAGCGTCAGACCATATACAATGCGAGAGGCTTGCCCTGGTGTAGCGCTTGGCTGACAGGCGCCAAGTAGCGAGAGGCAGCCGACAAGGAGCAGTACACCAAAAACACGACTTACCATGAGTGCCACTCCTTCGCAAATGTCGCTGGCAACGGCTGAGGGCACGGCACATGGAGACCACCAGGGGAAAACAAAGCGAGCGCCAAAAGCGCCCGCCACTGGTGGGCGAGGTAGGATTCGAACCTACGACCTCACGGATGTGAACCGTGCGCTCTAACCAACTGAGCTACTCGCCCGCTTCTTCTGGAACCCGCCGTTAGTGTATCACGGGCTCGGGGCACCGGCAAAACTGCAGCATGAAAGGGGTTGCATCCCGGCCCGATTGCCATTATATTTGGGAACGACCTTCGGGGCAGGGTGAGGCCGTTGGGCCAATTCCCGACCGGCGGTGAGGCGCGTTGGCGCCAAGCCCGCGAGCGAAAGCAGACCTGGTGGTGCTCCCTCGTGGAGCAGAATCCAGGGCCGACGGTAGAGTCCGGATGGGAGAAGGTCTCACGTGCATCTGCATGAGCGAGCACAGGCAAATATCTCCCAACCAAACCGCCCCGAGGCAGGGGCGGTTTTTTGGCCCCACAGCTTCTGGACGCTGAGGCCAGCTTATGTTGCCGGTTAGGAAAGCACGCCGGGCGGTTCAGCAGCTGCTGAGCTGGTGCCTGGCATTGGCTCTCCTTGCGCTTGCTTGGCAAGCGGCGCTGGTACTGGGTCGCTATCCAGCTTATATCCTCCCCGCACCGCTGGAGGTGCTGCGCAAGGGGGTATTACTGGCTCGTCAGGGTGTGCTTCTCCGCCACGTCCTTGTAACAAGCGCTGAGATCCTCGCCGGCCTGGCGCTCGGGGCTTCGAGTGCTGTTGTGGCCGGGTACCTCGTCTCTCAATGCTCTTGGGGCGAACGGATCCTCACACCCTTTGTTGTCGCCTCTCAGGCCGTGCCGACAGTTGCCGTTGCCCCGCTTATCGTCATCTGGTTTGGCTTCGGCCTGCTCAGCAAGGTCGTCGTGTGTGCACTCATCGTCTTTTTCCCGATGCTCGTGTCGACAATGGTGGGGTTGCGCGCTGTCCCCCCTGAGCTTGCGGAGCTGATGCAGGTCTTGCGCGCAACCCGCTGGCAGATGCTCCTCAAGCTCCAGCTGCCTGCAGCCCTCCCAGTCATCCTCGGCGGCCTGAGGCTTTCCGTCACCCTCGCCGTCGTGGGGGCAATCGTTGGTGAGTTTGTCGGCGCGGATAGAGGCTTGGGCTTTCTCGTCAACCTCGGGAAGGGCACATTCGACACGGCCCTCATGTTCGTGGCTTTGGCACTGCTCGTGGTCATGGCGCTTGGCCTATACGGCGCAGCGCTTGCCCTCGAACGAAAACTCTTGCACTGGAGGCCCTAGGATGAGAAGGAAATTGGCCTTGCCCCTTCTGCTCGTGCTTGCGCTCCTGATTGCACCCTCATGCGCCCCAACCCCAACACCAGGGGCGCCGACAAAGGTCAAACTCGCCATGGGTTACATCCCCAACGTCCAGTTCGCCCCTGTGTACGTGGCTTTGCACAAGGGCTACTTCGCCGCCGAAGGCCTGGAGCTCGAGCTCGATTACGGGATGGAGGCCGACATCATCAGTCTGCTCGGGACAGGCAAGCTTGAGTTCGCGATCGGCAGTGGGGACCAGGTGATTCTTGCCAGGGCACAGGGCTTGCCAGTCGTGTACGTCTACAACTGGTACAACCGTTTTCCTGTCTCGATCGTGGCGCTGGAGAAGAGTGGCATCCGCGAGCCAAAGGATCTCATTGGCAAGAGGATTGGCATACCGGCTCTGCACGGCGCCTCTTACATAGGTTTGCGAGCTCTGTTTGAGGCCACGGGCATTCCGGAAAGCAGCGTCCAGTTGCAGGCAATAGGCTACACCCAAGTGGCCGCCCTCACGAACGGGCTTGTAGACGCAGCTGTCTGTTACTACATGAACGAGCCAGTTCAGCTCCAGCTGGCCGGTGAGCGCATCACGCAGATCCTGGTTGCGGATTATGTTTCCCTGCCCACCAACGGCATCCTGACAAGCGAAGAAGTGATCAAGGCCAAGCCAGAAGTAGTGCAGCGGCTCTGCCGAGCGTTCCATAAGGGCCTGCTGGACACCTTGGCGCGGCCAGACGAGGCCTTCGCCATCGCCAAGGAATTCGTGCCGGAGATCGCCCAAAACGAGGCTGCTCAGCGCGCGGTCCTCGATGCAGCAGTACAGCTGTGGTCGAGCGAACACCCTGGCCAATCGGACCCCACCGTCTGGCAACAGGCTGTTGAGTTCATGGCCCGCGCTGGCCTTTTGGCCCAGAAGGTGGACATCGAGAGCATGGTCACAAATCGCTTCGTTCCCCAGGAGTGAGGCCTTGCCTGAGCTCGCCCTCAAGCTTGTCGAGGTGGCCTATACCTACGCACCAGGGCGCCGGCCCCTTGAGGCGCTCGCTTCGGTGAGCCTGGAGGTAGCAAAAGGGGAGTTCATCTCGGTGGTTGGGCCATCGGGCTGCGGGAAGACAACTCTGCTGCGCCTCATTGCGGGGCTGGTGCAGCCAACCTCAGGCCACCTCTACCTTGCTGGCCCGGGCCCTGTGGGGTTTGTCTTTCAGAGTGCCGCC
Organism: Anaerolineae bacterium; assembly: GCA_028275325.1. GTDB lineage: Bacteria > Chloroflexota > Anaerolineae > DRVO01 > DRVO01 > JAPWUW01. Next base: position 17,807 of record JAPWUW010000022.1, read on the forward strand.
CTCATGCCTTGGCGGACGGTCCTGCAGAACGTTATGCTCCCTCTCGAAGTAGGGCCAGGCCCAAAGCCGCCCCCGCGTGCCAGGGAAGCACGCGCGAGGGAGCTGATCTGGCTTGTCGGGCTGGAGGGCTTTGAGGATGCTTATCCACGGGAGCTCTCACAGGGCATGCAGCAAAGAGCTGC
>JAPWUW010000230.1 GCA_028275325.1 Anaerolineae bacterium
GAGCGCCTGCCGACAACCTGCGGCTCGAGGATGCTCGCCTCCTACCGCTCCCCTTTCGAGGCCACAGCGGTGCGCAAGCTGCGAGAGGCCGGCGCCGTGATCCTGGGCAAGACGAACACCGACGAGTTTGCCATGGGCTCCTCCACCGAGAACTCGGCCTTTGGCCCCACCCGCAACCCCTGGGACTTGAGCCGCGTGCCGGGCGGCTCCAGCGGCGGCAGCGCCGCCGCTGTGGCTGCTCGCCTGGCGCCCGCCGCCCTCGGCAGCGACACGGGCGGCAGCATTCGGCAGCCGGCGGCCTTCTGCGGCATCCCGGGGCTGAAGCCAACCTACGGGCGAATCTCGCGCTACGGGCTTGTTGCCTTTGCGAGCTCTCTCGATCAGATTGGCGTCTTCGGGCGGACTGTTGCGGATTGCGCCCTCCTGCTTGAGGTGATTTCTGGGCACGACCCGATGGATTCGACAAGCAGCAAAAGGCCCGTGCCTCGTTTTGCCGCAGCCATGGAGCCGCAGCTGCAGGGGGTGCGGATTGGCGTGCCGCGCGAGTACTTCGTGCCCGGCATGCAGCGGGAAGTTGAGGAGCTCGTGCGCCAGGCGATAGCGCAGCTTGAGGCCCTCGGCGCTCGCGCCGATGAAGTCTCGTTGCCGCACACGCCCTATGCCCTGCCCGCCTACTACATCATCGCTGATGCCGAGGCCTCCGCCAACCTCGCCCGCTACGACGGCATCCGCTATGGCTACAGGGAAGAGGCAGCCTCAATGTGGGAGACGTACTGCCGCAGCCGAGGCAACGGGTTTGGCGCCGAGGTGAAGCGGCGCATCATGCTCGGCACCTACGCCCTTTCCGCGGGGTACTACGAGGCCTACTACCTCAAGGCGCAGAAGGTCCGCACGCTCATCCGCGCCGACTTCGACGCCGCGCTCGCCAAATGCGACGTCCTTGTGGCGCCAGTCACGCCAACAGTGGCCTTCAGCATCGGGGAGAAGGTCGGCGACCCCCTGCAGATGTACCTTCAGGATATCTTCACGCTGGCACTCTCACTTGCCGGCCTGCCGGGCATTTCCGTGCCCTGCGGCTTTGCCTCTGGCCTGCCAGTGGGGCTACAGATCATGGGCAGGGAGTTCGATGAGAGCACCGTCTTGCGCACCGCGTACGCCTACGAGCAGGCAACCCGCTGGCACGAGCAAGAGCCACCACTCTAGGGCTGCCCTGGGGGCCGAAGCACCTAGGGCACCAGCCCTCTAAGAAGGAGGATGCCTTATGTACGTCGTCATACCGGTTGCTGGTTTTGGGACTCGCCTGCGCCCCCATACCTACACCAAGCCCAAGCCCCTCATGCATGTGGCCGGCAAGGCCATCCTGGGCCACCTCCTCGACCGCCTCGTGGGCATCGATATCGAGCGCATCATCTTCGTCGTCGGCTACATGGGGGAGCAGATTCGGGATTATGTCGAGCAGAATTACGACTTGCCGACGCGCTACGTGGAGCAGACGGAGCTCCTGGGGCAGGCGCATGCTGTGGGGCTGACGCAGCCGTACGTGGAGGGGCCGGTGCTCATCGCCTTTGTGGATACCATCTTCGAGGCCGATCTGCGGGAGCTCGCTCGCGTGCGCAGCGATGGCGTCATCTACGTGAAGGAAGTCGATGACCCGCGCCGGTTTGGGGTGGTGACGATCACGGACAACCGCATTCGCCGCTTCGTCGAGAAGCCGAGCCAGCCGATCTCCAACCTGGCGGTAATTGGGCTTTATTACATCAGGGATCACGAGATGCTCTTCGAGTGCATCCAGGAGCTGCAGGCGCGCAACCTGCGCACGGCAGGGGAGTACTTCCTGGCCGACGCGCTGCAGCTCATGGTGGACCGCGGCGCGCACCTGGAGGCCTGGCCTGTGGACGTCTGGCAGGATTGCGGGACGCCCGACGCGGTGCTGAGGACGAACCGCTACCTCCTGGAGCGCTCCAAGGGCAATGCCGAGCGGCCGGAGGGGTGCATCGTTGTGCCTCCGACCTACATCGCACCTGAGGCCACAATCCGCCGCTCTATCATCGGCCCGTACGTGCACATTGGGCCCGGCGCGCGCATCGAGGAGGCGATTGTGGGGCCGTACGTGTCCGTAGCGCCAGGGGCGATCATCGACAACTCCGTCGTGCGGGATTGCATCGTAAACGAGCGCGCGCAGATCAGCACCGCCATGCTTGCGCGCAGCCTCATCGGGCAAAACGCCATAGTGCGCGGCAGCTTCGAGCGCCTCAACGTGGGAGATTCCTCCCAGATCGATTCCAGCATCATCATTTCCAGCTGAGCGCCATGGCTGAATGGGTGGAAGTGGCAGTACTGTGCCGCTCTCACTTCACCTACGCTCAGGAGCCGCTGGCCATCCTCTGGCCAGGCGGCGGCCGGGAGGAGGTGGAGGAGGTGCTGGAATGCTGGCTGGCCCCAGGGGCCAGGTGCTTTCGCGTGCGCACTGAGAGGCAGACGCTGCAGCTTTCCTACTACGAGCACAGCGATCGCTGGGAGGCCCGGGCTCTGCCGTAACGCCCGGGCTGGCGGCCGCCGCGAGGGGCAAATTGTGGCAGCGATGGCGCCCTGCGCTAAAATAGGGGCCATCTTCCCAAGCTGAATGCCAGCAAAGAGGTGGCCTTTGGGCAAGGGGGCCCAGGGCCATGTGAGGTTGCTTGCACTATGCCCAGCATTGCCAGCAGGGTCCGCGAGGCCCCCTTCAGTGGGATTCGTCGGTTTTTCGACATCATCGCGACGATGGACGACGTCATCTCCCTCGGCGTCGGCCAGCCGGATTTCGTCACGCCCGAGCCAATCCTGCGCGCGGGCGTGAGGTCGCTCGAGCAGGGCCACACGGGCTATACGGCCAACGCCGGGCGCATCGAGCTGCGCCGCTTGCTTGCAGCGCACCTGGAAAAGCTTTACGGCGCCCGCTACGACCCAGAGAGCGAGATCATCATCACCGTGGGCGTCTCGGAGGGGGTATACCTTGCCCTCACGGCCATTCTGGAGCCGGGAGACGAGGTGATTGTCCTCGAGCCGTGCTTTGTCTCCTACAAGCCGGAGGTGATCTTTGCCGGCGGCCGGCCAGTGGTCGTCCCGACAAAGTTTGAAGAGGGCTTCCGGCCGCGGCTTGAGGACCTGCGGGCGGCCATCACGCCGCGGACGAAAGCGATCCTCTTCAACTACCCCAACAACCCCACGGGCGCGACGATCGACAGGGAAACGATGCTCGGCATTGCCCGGCTTGCGCGCGAGCACGACCTTTTCGTCATCTCCGATGAGACTTACGACCGGCTCATCTACGAGGGCGCCGAGCACATCTGCGCGGGCAGCATCGCCGGGCTTGAGGAGCGCGCCATTGTCCTTTACGGCTTCTCCAAAGACTACGCCATGACCGGCTGGCGGATCGGAGCGGCCTGCGCCAAGGGGGAAGTGGCAAGCGCTATGCTCAAGATACACCAGTACACAATCATGTCGGCCCCCACGCCGGCGCAGTTTGCAGCCGAAGCGGCGCTCACCCCCGAGGGAGAGGCGGAGGTGGAGCGCATGCGGCAGGAATACGACCGCCGCCGGCGCTTCATCACCGCCGGGCTGGAAGAGCTCGGCCTGCCGTGCTCCTCCCCAAAGGGCGCCTTTTACGTCTTCCCGCGCATAGCCCACCTTGGCATGACCTCCGAGGAGTTCGCGCAGGCGCTGCTGCGCGAGGAACGGGTGGCCGTCGTGCCCGGCACCGCCTTCGGGGAGTGCGGCGAGGGGTTCGTGCGCTGCACCTATGCAAGCTCCCTCGGAGAGCTGCAGGAAGCGCTGGTGAGGATGAGGCGCTTCCTGCAGCGGCGCGGCCTCATTTGAGCGCAAGCGGCAGGAGGGCCGGCACCTTCCCCTCGCGCAGTTGCCATAGCTCCCCGCGGCACCAGGCATCCTTGCTGCAGCGCATGAGCATCACCCGCCGGCTGCGGGCCAGCCGCAGGATGGAGTGCTGCGGCAGGCCAGCGCATTGCCAGTGGCAGACGTAGCGCTGGTTGCCGTTCAGGGTGAGCGCGCGCAGGTGCTGGCAGAAAAAGCAGCGATCCCGCGGCACACCCAGCCTTCGCAGTTCCAGCCAGAACTCCTCTGAGAGCGGCTGCGGCGGCCCATCCCGCCGGCGGAAGCCCTCCTCGGCACAGGCCTCGAGCGCTGTGCGCAACCGCGCCTCCCACCGGCCCATCACCGGCTGCAAAGAACGGGCGATAGAGCCCTCGGCTCCAGGGTAGGTGCAGACGTAGCGGCGCCGGCCCCCGCCAGCGAGGCGGCGCAGGTGAGCGCAGTGCCAGCAGGTCCGGCGCAGGCGCAGCAGTTGCGCGTAGAGGGTGAGCACCCGCACGTACAGGGAAAGGGTCTCCTCATCGGGCATGGACCAGCGGGAGGAGATTGCACCTGCCCTTCGCTCCTCAGGTGTGCCGCCAAAGAGGCAGGTCTCGGCCTCACAACTGCCGCAGAAGAGGGCACGGCGGCTCTGGCCGGGCGGCACAGGGTAGAGGCTTGCCGTCTCCGGGTTGCGGCACGGCCAGGCAATGATGCGCAAACGCGTAGCCAGGGTCGCGGAGCGCAGGCGGCGATGAGACATAGGTCCTCCTGGCTTTTAGAACGTTTGTTCTATTATAGCACATCCCTTGCTGCGGACAAGGAGCGCTTGCCCTTCTTGGCTCCAGCGCACC
>JAPWUW010000231.1 GCA_028275325.1 Anaerolineae bacterium
TGCAACATCTCAAGAGGCACGGCTGCAGGAGCTCATCGCTCGCATTCAGCCCCCCGACGAGGCCGCCGCGGCGGCAGCCCGCGCGCGCCAGGACCGCCTGACCAAGCCAAAGGGTAGCCTCGGCCGGCTGGAGGAGCTCTCCATCCAGCTTGCTGGCTTGCAGGCGCGCTCGCTCCCAAAAGCCCGGGACAAAGCCGTCTTCGTGCTGGCAGGGGATCACGGTGTCGCCGTGGAAGGGGTAAGCGCTTACCCACAGGAGGTGACGGCGCAGATGGTGCTCAACTTCCTGCGCGGGGGCGCGGCGATCAACGTTCTTGCCAGGCACGCCGGTGTGCGCGTGATCGTCGTCGACATGGGGGTCGCAGCCGAGTTGCCGGCGGATCCGAGGCTGGTAAGGAGCAAGGTCGCGCCGGGGACGGGCAACATTGCGCAGGGCCCGGCCATGACAAGGGCACAGGCTCTGCAGGCGCTCCTTGCCGGGGCTGAACTCGTGGAGCAGGAGCTTGAGAGGGGCCTGGATCTCGTTGCCACAGGGGAGATGGGCATAGCCAACACCACCCCCTCTGCAGCGATCGCCTGCGCCCTTGCTGGGCTTGCTCCTGAGGAGGTCGTCGGGCGCGGTTCGGGCATTGACGAAGAGGGCTGGCGGAGAAAAGTTGCCGTCGTGGAGCGCTCGCTCGCCGTGAACAACCCAGACCCGGCCGATGCCCTAGACGTCTTGGCCAAGGTGGGAGGGTTTGAGATCGGTGGCCTCGCCGGGCTGATCGTGGCAGCTGCAGCCCGGCGGTTGCCCATAGTCATCGACGGGTTCATTTCCACTGCGGCGGCGATGCTTGCCGTGACCATTGCGCCCCAGGCGCGGCCTTATCTCATCGCCGCACACCGCTCTCAGGAGAAGGGCCACCGGCTCATGCTCGAGTGGCTCGGCCTGCGGCCGGTGCTTGACCTGGACCTGCGGCTGGGCGAGGGCACGGGCGCAGTACTCGCGATGTTCGTCGTCGAGGCAGCTTGCAAGGTCCTCGCCGAGATGGCCACCTTCGAGGAAGCGGGCGTCTCGGATCGGAGTGGGAGTTGAGAGGCGTTGAAGCCCTTGTTCGGGCTGTAAGGGCCGAGCTGCTGGCGCTCGTGGGTGCCGTGCAGTTCCTCACGGTGCTGCCGCTGCGCCGATCCTGGGCCCTCACTGCTGCGGATTTCGGGCGCGCGGCAGCGTATTACCCTGCTGTGGGCCTCGCCCTGGGGGCACTGCTTCGCGCGCTTGAGGCTTTTGCCGGGGCCGTGTGGCCACGCCCCCTGGCGCAGGCAGTCCTGCTTGCAGCCTGGGTGGGGCTGACGGGGGCGCTGCACCTTGATGGGTTTCTGGATCTTTGCGATGGGCTCTTCGGCGGGCGCGATGCCGCAGCAAGGCTGCGCATCATGCGGGATGAGCGCCTGGGCGCTTTCGCCTTTGCCGGCGGCAGCCTCCTTCTCCTGCTCAAGCTGAGTGCGCTCAGTGCCGAGCCGGCTGGGCGTGGGGTACTGCTTGCCCCAGCGCTCGGCCGCTCGGCCATGGTGCTTGCCATCGTGAGCTTCCCGTACGCGCGCAAGGAAGGCCTTGGCCTTGCTGTCAAGCTGGGAACCTCCTGGGAGAGGGCAGGCGTGGCGGCCCTCACAGGCCTGGGAGCAAGCCTTCTTGCCCTGGGGTGGCTTGGCCTCTTGGCGTTCGCCCTGGCAGTAATCCTGGCCCTGGCGCTCGGGCGCTGGCTGCAGGCCAAGCTCGGAGGGCTCACCGGGGATTGCTACGGTGCCATTTGCGAGGTGGTGGAGCTAGCGGTGCTCCTCTTTGCCGCTGCCGTGGCCTGAGGCGCCTCACTCCGGCAAGGGGAGCGTGAACGGCTCCTTGATGATGACGATCGTGCCGGCGAGGCGGTCGTGCAGCGCCCGACGCCGGCTATCCCGCAGCATGATGAAAAAGCCGATGCCGAGCGTCCCCAGCGTGATGAGCTTCCCCAAGAAGCGCAGGCTGGCCCTGAGGAAGCCGATCTGCTCGCCGAAAGTGTCGGCCACGGCAATGCTCATGCTGACTTTGCCAATGGTCGCCTGGCTGCTTGAGCACTCAAAGCCAGCAAAGTAGAGCCATGCAAAGACCAGCCATAGCGCACCGGCAGCCGGGCCTGCCCACTGGCTGGAAAGGAACCTCGTTGTGGCCTCTGGAGCAACAAGCATCAAGGGGATGAGCAGAAGGGCGCTTGCAGCTGCAGCGAACACGAGCAGAACAAGGTCGATGAAGAAGGCAATGGCCCGCCGCCAGAAACCCGCGTAGATGACCCAGTAGCCACCATAGGGGTACGGGTAGAACATGAGCCTACTTGCCCTCCAGCGGCGGCTGAACGGCAGGACGCACCCGCAGGCACAACCGCAGCAGCCGGGATAGCTTCTCCCTATCGAGCTCGGGCCCTTGCAGGCAAAGCTCGATTTGCCGCTCCACAAGGAGCAGGCCCACTCGCTCGAGCGCGGCGCGCACAGCAAGGTACTGTGCCAGGAGATCCTCGCAGCCCTTGCCGGCAAGGATCGCCCGCTGCAGCCCTCGCAGCTGCCCCTCCGCTCGCCTCAGCCGCAGCACGAGCCGCCTGCTGCGCTCATCCACGGAGCTTGCCGCCGTTCCCACATCCGCATGGGCACCCCTTGCCATTCCTTGCCCATCCAAGTATACTTTCGGCATACCCCATGGGGGTATATTATACAGGCGTTTTGGTTGGCGCACATTTATGGGGAGGGTTAGCTGATGCCAGTGTTTGAGTTCCAGTGCCAGCGCTGCGGCCGGCGGTTTGAGAAGTTCGTTTTCTCCTCTCGGCTTGAGAGCGTCACGTGCCCCAGTTGCGGTTCCGATAGCGTGCAGAAGGTGATTTCGCCGTTTGCCAGCGGCAAGGGGAGCTCGGCCTCGAGCTGCCGCCCCTCTGGGTGAGGCGTGAGGAGGCGCTGAGGGCAGTTGGCCCTCGATGGTTAAGGCGAGGAGGGGGCGCGAGGGCTTGCGCCCCTTTCTTGCGTTTTCACGGCTGGCTGGCTTCCTGGCCGCGGGGTGGGCAGCTCGACCTGGCAGGTGACGGTGAGGGCATCGTAGGGGCAGGCGTCGATGCACTCCAGGCAGAAGATGCACTCTGTCGAGAGCACTCTCTGGCCGCGCTGCGCAAAGGAACGCACGTCGAGCGCCATGGGGCAGGCCCTGTTGCAGGCGCCGCAGCCGCGGCACCTTTCGGCCAGGCCGGCCACCTTGAGGAGCGATAGCCTGGCGGGGAGCTTCTGCAGGGTTGGGATGGGGCACAGATATTGGCAGAAAGCCCGGTTTTGCCGCAGGAGGAATGCCAGGCCGATTCCAGAGGCGTAATAGGCCGCGTTCCCAGCCAGGAGCCAGGTGAGCTCAGCTGCGCTCTGCTCCTGGATGCGATAGCCCTTCCCCCACCACAGGAAGGCCACAAGGCCCAGGCTGAGCGCGAAGTGGGCGTAGCGCAGGTTACCCCAATGGCTATGCCCTTGTTGCGGCTTGGGTTTGCGGAAGGGCAGTAGGTCGAGCACCATGGCCGTCCAGCAAGACCAGCCGCACCAGCCCCGGCCAAAGAGGAGCGGGCCAAAGATTTTTGCCACCAGATAGTGAATGACGGAGCCGGCGAAATAGCCGGAGAGGGCGTAGAGAAAGAACCCCTCGATCTGCATGTTTTCCCTGGCGATGACCCCAAGGAAGAGCAGCATGTAACTGCCAACGAGGAACTGGGCGACCCTGCGCCCTATGTAACGCTGGCGGCGGGGCAACTTCATGTAGAGCCACATTCCAAGGCCGATGGCCAGGCCGATATAGCCGAAGTTGTAGAGGTAGAAGGCGCGGCCGGTTGCCTGCCAGAGCACCAGGGCAATGGCCGCAAAGACAAGCATAGCCATGAAGGGCAGAGTTCTCGTCACAGCTAGGCCCGCCTGCGTTTGAGCCAATTATGGCGCAGCAGCGCCCGTGCTGCCAGCACGCGTTGCCAGAGAGAAGGGTGGGCGGGCGAGAATACCTCCTGAGCTGCCACATTGGCCGCCAGTGTGCTTTAGCAGCGAGAGATGGTTCAACAATAGCGCAACGGGTACGGCCAAGAGGCGCTCTCTGGGAGCGCAGCGCGCTTCAGGCTGGCTGGCGGCGGCCAATTTCTGGGAAAAGGTGTTGGCTCTGCCGGGTCCAGAGCACCTTGGCGGCTCGTGTGTCGCGGCAGAAATAGCTCCCACCCAGCCGCCCCTATCGGTGCCAGCGCGCCTTGGCTGCAGGTGCCGTTTGACAGCCTGCGGAGGCGCTGTAGACTCGGCTTGTCGCAGCCGCTATGGCTGCTCTTGTGCAGGGACTTGTTGCTGGGAGGGTATGGCTTGGAGGTGCTTCTTTCTTCCCCGGCTCTTTTGGTTGCCCTTGAGGAAGGGAAGCTTTCGCTTGCCGCGCCAGCATGGGGCAGGTTCTCCCTTGTGGGGCTTGCGCCTGCGCTCATCTGCGATGGTCAGAGGGTGGAGCCATCCCAGGCCGCGCTGGAGCGCGCTCCCGGTGGGGAGGTCGTGGTCAGGTGGCCGTTTGCTGAACTGCCTGTGGAGCTGTGGCAGCGCTTGGCGTGGCGGGGCCAGTGGCTCTCTGTGGAGACGAAGCTTGCCAACAAGGGGAACTTGCCGCTTGTGCTGAACAGGGCGTTGCT
>JAPWUW010000232.1 GCA_028275325.1 Anaerolineae bacterium
ATGGGCACCAGTTGCCCCTTTTTCGCCGCCGGAGCGTGGATGTGACAGGCGGAGTTTGCCCGAAGCCTTTGGCTCTGTTATAGTTTGTTTTTGCTGGTCTTCTGCTGGGCCGTATGGCCCGGCAATTTGGTTTGAAAGCTAGTGGAGGGGAGTGTTTTGCCAACAGTAAACCAGCTAGTGCGGAAGGGACGGGAAGCCGTCCGGAAGAAATCGAAGGCGCCGGCACTGCAGTACATCTACAACTCCTTCGAGCGTAGGCTCAAGCGCGTGCCGAAGGGGTGCCCGCAGAAGCGGGGGGTGTGCGTGCAGGTGCGCACGACGACTCCAAAGAAGCCGAATTCTGCTCTGCGGAAGGTGGCCCGCGTGCGGCTGTCGAACGGCATCGAGGTCACGGCCTATATACCTGGAGAAGGCCACAATCTGCAGGAGCACAATGTGGTACTGGTGCGCGGGGGGCGCGTTAAGGATCTCCCAGGCGTGCGCTATCACATTGTGCGTGGCACTTTGGACGCTGCTGGGGTTCAGGGGCGCCACAAAGGGCGGTCCAAGTACGGGACGAAGCGGCCGAAACGGTGAGTCGGAGCAGATGCGGCGCGCCGGCTAGCCTTCCTACCCGGCTAGCTGGCGTTTGCCCGGGCACAAGGTGTTCGTGCCTCGACATGCACGGGTTGCCGCATCTGAGGTCGAGCTGCTCTCCCCTGTTGTAGCTTGTCCTGTCCCAGTTTCTCCGTGCGGTTCTTTGGCTTGATCTTGAAGCGGCTTGCTTTTTGCTGCGGCCAGGAGGGAGACAAAGTATGCCCAGAAGGTATAGGCCACCTCGCCGAGAGGTTGCGCCGGATGTTCGTTACAACAGCGAGCTTGTGGCTCGGCTAATCAATAAGGTCATGCGCTGCGGGAAGAAGAGCCTTGCCATGCGGATTGTTTACGATGCCTTTGAGCTCGTTCGGCAGCGCACAAACAGGAACCCGCTTGAGGTTTTCGAGCAGGCGGTGAACAACGCAACGCCGATCCTCGAGACAAAGCCGAGACGAGTCGGCGGTGCCACGTACCAGGTGCCGGTGGAGGTGCCCCCGCACCGACGCACTTCGCTTGCGCTGCGCTGGCTTGTGAACGCAGCAAGAGAGCGCTCCGGCAAATCCATGGTTGAGAAGCTCGCGGCTGAGCTAATAGACGCAGCAAACGGCGAAGGTGCTGCGGTACGGCGGCGGGATGAGGTGCACCGCATGGCGGAGGCCAACCGCGCGTTCGCTCACTATCGGTGGTGAGAGGCTGTTTTGTAGGGAAATCCCTGAGCGAGTGTCGCTATGGCTCCAGCTTACCCCATCGAGAAAAGGCGCAATATCGGCATTATTGCGCACATAGATGCGGGCAAGACAACGACCACCGAGCGCATTCTTTTCTACACCGGTCGGACACATCAACTGGGCAATGTGGACGAGGGCACCACTGTGACCGACTGGATGGATCAAGAGCGCGAGCGGGGGATTACGATCACCTCAGCGGCGGTGACGTGCTACTGGCGGGAGCACGAGATAAGCATTATCGACACGCCCGGGCACATTGACTTCACCGCGGAGGTGCAGCGTTGCTTGCGCGTGCTCGACGGGGGGGTGGTTGTCTTTGACGCGGTGGCCGGCGTGGAGCCGCAATCCGAAACTGTGTGGCGCCAGGCCGATCGCTTTGGGGTGCCTCGCATTTGTTTCGTGAACAAGATGGATCGCGTTGGCGCCGATCTGACGCGGACGGTGCGCATGATCCGAGATAGGCTTGGGGCGGAGCCACTGCCACTGCAGGTGCCCATTGGCGTCGAGCAGGATTTCCGTGGGGTGGTGGACTTATTGGCCCTCCAGGCCATGGTGTACACCGACGAGCTAGGAGCCAGTCCAGAGGTCATACCGATCCCGGCTGAGCTGAAGCGCCAGGTGGATAAGCAGCGAGGCGAGCTGTTGGAAGCGCTGGCGAGCCACGACGATGAGATTCTGGCCAAGTACCTGGAGGGAGAGGAGATCTCGCCTTGTGAGTTGAGGGCAGCGATAAGGCGCTGCACAATCGCGGGCAAGTTGGTGCCAGTGCTGTGCGGCTCAGCTTTGCGCAACAAGGGCGTGCAGCCCCTGCTTGACGCGATCGTGGATTACCTGCCTTCGCCGCTCGATATACCGGCGGTGCGTGGGGTGGACCCCCGCGACGGCTCGACCGTGGAGCGCAGGGCGTCGGTGGAGGAGCCATTCTGTGCCCTGGTTTTCAAGATTGTGAGCGATGCCTACGCTGGGCAGCTGTGTTACTTGCGCGTGTATTCTGGCCGGGCGAGGGTTGGCGACACGGTTCTCAATGTGCGCACAGGGCGCAAGCAGCGGCTGGCGCGGCTTCTGCGCATGTACGCCAACCGGCGCGAGGAGATCGATGAGGCGGTTGCGAGTGACATCATCGCTGCGGTAGGCCTGCGAGAGGTTGTGACCGGAGATACGATTAGCGATCCGGCGCACCCGATTTACCTTGAGCCAATACACTTCCCAGAGCCGGTCATAAGTGTCGCGATCGAACCGCGGACAAAGGCCGACCAGGATCGGCTTTCGGAGGCACTGCAGAAGCTTGCCCTTGAGGATCCCACTTTCAGCGTGCGCTTCGATAGTGCGACCGGCCAGACACTGATCGCCGGGATGGGTGAGCTTCACCTTGACGTGCTTGTGGAAAGGATGAGGCGCGAGTTCAACGTCAACGCGCACGTGGGTAAGCCTCAGGTGGCTTACCGGGAGACAGTGACAAGGCCTGCAGAGGCGGAGGGCCGCTTTATCCGTCAGACGGGAGGGCGCGGCCAATACGGCCATGTGGTGTTGCAGGTGGAGCCCCTGGGCAAAGGTGGAGGCATTGAGTTCGAGGATGCTAGCTCCGGCGGGGTCGTGCCGAAGGAGTTCATCCCGGCAGTAGAAGAAGGGGTACGGGAGGCCGCAAGCACGGGTGTGCTCGCTGGCTACCCTCTGACGGATGTGAAGGTGCGGCTGGTGGACGGCTCGTACCACCCGGTGGATTCCTCGGACCTTGCGTTCCGCATTGCGGCAAGCATCGGCCTTCGCGAGGCAGTCATGAAAGGGGCGCCCATCATCCTGGAGCCCATCATGAAGGTAGAGGTGGTGGTTCCTGAACAGGCGACAGGTGATGTGATTGGCAGCCTGAACCAGAGGCGAGCTGATATCGTGGGGATGGAACCCAGGCCGGGTGGCATGCAGGCCATCCGAGCAATGGTACCACTTTCGGAAATGTTCGGCTACGCCACTGAGCTTCGTTCTTTGACGCAGGGGCGCGGTACGTTCACCATGGAGTTCGACCACTATGCCCCTGTGCCGGAAGAGATCGCGCGCAGGCTTGCGGGGCTGGGCTAAGCAGCGATTTGCTTGAACTGGCAGCGGTAGTATAATAAGTAAGTTTGTGCCATATGCTGACAGACTAAGGGACCACTTAGGGAGGCACGGGAGATGGCTCGGGAGCGGTTTATACGGACGAAGCCGCATGTGAATGTAGGGACGATAGGGCACATAGATCATGGTAAGACGACGTTGACGGCGGCGATAACGAAGGTATTATCGTTGAAGGGTTTAGCGCAGTATCGGCCTTTTGAGTCGATAGACAATGCTCCTGAGGAGCGGGAGCGAGGGATAACGATAGCGATAGCGCATGTGGAGTATGAGACTGAGAAGCGGCACTATGCGCACATAGATTGTCCTGGGCATGCGGACTACATAAAGAACATGATAACGGGTGCGGCGCAGATGGATGGGGCGATACTGGTAGTGGCTGCGCCTGATGGTCCGATGCCGCAGACGCGGGAGCATGTGTTGTTAGCGCGGCAGGTAGAGGTGCCGGCGATGGTGGTATTTTTGAACAAGGTAGACATGATGGAGGATGAGGAGTTACTGGAGTTAGTGGAGCTTGAGTTGCGGGAGTTGTTGGACCGGTATGGTTTTCCTGGGGACGAGGTGCCGATAGTGAGGGGGAGTGCGTTGCGGGCGTTGGAGAGCAAGAGCACTGATCCTGAGGCGCCTGAGTACCGGTGCATATGGGAGTTGATGCATGCGGTGGACGAGTACATACCGACGCCGGTGCGGGATGTGGACAAGCCATTTTTGATGCCGATAGAGGACGTATTTGGGATCAAGGGGCGAGGGACGGTAGTTACTGGGCGAGTTGAGCGAGGGAAGGTGAAGGTAGGGGATGAGGTGGAGATAGTTGGGTTGCGTGATGAGGTTAGGCGGACGGTAGTTACTGGGGTGGAGATGTTTCGCAAGACGCTGGATGAGGGCATAGCTGGTGACAACATAGGTTGTTTGTTGCGAGGGATAGAGCGGGACGAGGTAGAGAGGGGGATGGTGTTGGCGGCGCCTGGGTCGATCAAGCCGCACCGGGCGTTCAAGGCGCAGGTTTATGTGTTGAAGGCGGAGGAAGGTGGCAGGCACACGCCGTTTTTCAGTGGGTACAGGCCGCAGTTTTACGTGCGGACGACGGATGTGACTGGGGAGATCAAGTTGCCGGATGGGGTTGAGATGGTGATGCCTGGGGACAACATTGAGATGGCGGTTGAGCTGATAGCGCCGGTGGCGCTTGAGGTTGGCAGCCGCTTTGCCATCCGCGAGGGCGGGCGCACCGTCGGCGCCGGCGTCATCACCCAGATTTTGGATTAGGC
>JAPWUW010000233.1 GCA_028275325.1 Anaerolineae bacterium
TGAACATTATCGGCACCACGTTCTCCTCCTCGCTTGCCGCTTTCGCCTTCGCGCGCATGCGCTTCCGCGGCAAGGGGGTCGTGTTCTCGATCTTGCTCGCCACAATGATGCTCCCTGGGGCGGTGACGATCATACCCACCTTCGTGATCATGCGTTGGCTCGGGTGGATAGATACGCACTATCCCCTTTTCGTGCCCGCGTTCTTGGGTAGCGCCTGGAACGTGTTCTTGCTGCGCCAGGCTTTCACGAGCATCCCCCAGGAGCTCGTGGATGCGGCGAAGATAGATGGAGCAGGCTTCTTTAGCATCTACGCGCGCATATTTGTGCCCTTGGGAATGCCGATGCTCACAACGGTCGCCCTGCTCACGTTCCTTGGCTCCTGGAACGACTTGTTTGGCCCGCTCATCTACCTCAATGACCAATACAAGATGACCGTCGCTCTTGGACTCACCTACCTGCGCGGCCGGGCAGGAACAGGGACAGGGCGCTATGGTATAATAATGGCTGGCTCATTGCTGGGCTTAGCACCAACACTGCTTTTGTATAGCTTCGGGCAGCGCTACTTTATGCAAGGCCTGGCACGTACAGGCCTCAAGGGGTGAGCATCCGCAGTTGGTGCTTGCTTTGCCGCAGAAAGGAGGTGATGCGACCGAGGATTCAAGCCAGTGTTGGCATCCAAGACACAGCTTATCCAATCCTGTGATCTAGAAACTCTGAGAACTATATGGAAGGAGGGACGAAATGAAGGGTATTTGCAGCCGTCGGTCGTTCCTGAAGGTTCTTGGCGCTGGTGCAGTTGGTGCAATCGCCTCGGCCTGTGCGGCCACGCCGACCCCGCAGGTGATCGAGAAAGAGGTCACTGTTGTGGTACAAGGCACGCCGCAAGTGGTGAAGGAAACCGTGGTGGTGGCCGCCGGGCCATCGGGCAAGCCTTTGCTGCGCTTCTTCATGTACAACTTCGACCCCTGGCTCCAAGCGCTGCCGAAGATCTTCAGCGATTTCGAGCAGGAGGTCGGCACAGCAGAGGTGAAGCTCGAGTCGGCCCCGTGGGATCAGTTCTGGCCGCGCTTTGAGTCTCAGGCGGCAGCGGGGATCGCGCCGGACCTGCAGATTGGGGATCCCTTCAAAGTAGCCCGTTACTGCGACAAGGGCGTCTACCTCAACATCGACCCGTATATCGAGCGGGATGGCGTGGACCTCGCTCAGTGGTACCCGGTGACAATTGAGGCCTGCCGCTTCGAGAAGGAGACGGGGCTCATGGGTCGCGGGCCAGTTTTCGGGCTGCCGGCCACCTACGTGGGAACCGTAACCTACTACAACAAGGACCTCTTCGACGAAGCGGGCGTCGGGTACCCCAATGAGGATTGGACTCGGCTGGAATTCCAGGACGCCGCGGTCAAGCTCACCAAGGATGCGAATGGCAAGCGCGGCGACGAGGCTGGCTTTGACCCTGAGAACGTCGCGGTTTACGGCTGCAGCACCATTGGCGGGTACGCCACGGCGGTGCACCTCTGGAACAACGGCGGCGGCCTGGTGAGCGATGACCAGAAGGAGTGCTGGATCGACAAGCCAGAAAGCATCGAGATCTTCCAGTGGCTCGCCGATCTCATCCACAAGTACCACTGCAACCCGGCGCCTGCTTGGTTCCAGGGCCAGCCAGATGTCTTCCTCACCCAGAAGATCGCCATGAAGCTTGATGGCACCTGGAACCTCGACTACTACGTCGAGAAGCTCACCTTCAACTGGGACATCGCCGTGGTGCCAAAGGGAACCAAGGGCTTGCCGAGGATAACCTATGCCGGCACCAATACGCTGCATATCTTCAGCGGGACGAAGTATCCAGATCAGTCCTGGGACCTGCTGAAGTTCATGGCTGGGCCAGGCGGGATGAAGTACTTCATGAAGACCGGCACGCCCTGCCTCATCGCGGCGGCTGAGTCCGAGGAGTACTTGACAGGCAAGCCCGAGCACCGAAGGGTGGCCATCGAGATCGGCTCCTACGCCAGGACCTATTACCCGCATCTGGGCAACGACCGCTGGAAGGAGATATACAACCAGGAGATCCAGGCGCTCTACCTGGGCGAGAAATCCGCAGAGGAAGTCTGCAGGACAATCTGCGAGAAGATCAACCCGATTTTGAAGGAGATCGCCCGCGCCTAGGGCGCCACGGCGAGCAAGGGGGAGGGCTCAAGGCCTTGAGCCCTCCCCCAGACCTTGCCCAATCCAATCTGAGGATGAACAAGCGATGAGCTCCGGAGTCTCTTTGCCGGTGGCAGGCCGGCGGGCATATGAGCGGGTTAGCTTGTGGGAGAGGCTCAAGCGCAGCGAGCACGCGTATGGCTTTGCGTTCGTGGCGCCGCTCATCTTCGGCCTGCTTGTTTTCACCTACGGCCCTGTCCTCGCTGCCTTGGGGCTCAGCTTCGTGGAGGGCGATTACATCAGCATCTCGCGCTGGGTGGGGCTGGGAAACTATGGCCGCGCCTTTCGCGATGAGCTTTTCTGGCGCTCCCTGGTCAACACAACTTACTACGTCATCGGCACCGTCCCAGTGGGCATGGCGCTTTCGCTCGCGCTTGCCATTGCAATGAACCAGGAGCTGCGTGGCATCGTCTTCTACCGTGCAATCTTCTTCCTGCCCACTATCACCTCGGCCGTTGCCATCTCCCTCATGTGGGCCTGGATGTACAACCCCGAGTTCGGCGTCATAAACTCGATCCTGAAAATGCTTGGCATTAAGGGGCCGATGTGGCTGGCCAGCCCACGCTGGGCATTACCAGCCATCATGATCATGTCGGTGTGGCGCGGGCTTGGCTATAACATGCTCCTATTCCTCGCTGGGCTGCAAGGGATCCCCAAAGAGTTCTATGAGGCGGCAGAGATCGATGGTGCGGGCGCCTGGCGGAAATTCCTGCATGTGACCTTCCCGCTGCTGTCCCCCACAACCTTCATGATTGCCATCCTCTCTGTCATCGGCGGTTTCCAGGTCTTCGAGTATAGCTACGTGATGACACGGGGCGGGCCGCTTTACTCCACCCTGACGGTAGTTCTGCTCATTTACCAGCGCGCGTTTGAGACTTTCGAGATGGGCTATGCTTCTGCGCTTGCTTATATACTATTTTTCATTATTCTCGTGCTCACGCTCATTCAGTTCAGGGGGCAATCGCGGTGGGTGCACTACGAGCTGTAGACGGTGCTAGCGTGCAGCCAAGCCGACGAGCCACAGCTAGGCCTTATCGCTCCTTGCGGAAGGCGATCACCTCTATTATCGCCAAGGTGATTGCGTACCTGCTCATCAGCATCACGGCCATCACCATGATTTTCCCTTTCTACTGGATGGTGAGCAGCAGTCTGAAGACGGAGGTGGAGATCTTCCTCGTGCCGCCAAAATGGCTGCCGATCCCACCTCAATGGAACAATTACGTCTACGTGTTCCAGCAGGTTAACTTTGGCCGCTACACGTACAACAGCCTCAAGCTCGGGGTTCTCTGGACGCTAGGGGTCATCCTTTCCTCCTCTTGGGCCGCCTACGGCTTTGCCCGGGTGCGCTTCTGGGGCCGCGACACGCTCTTCATCATCACTCTGGCCGCCATGATGATCCCTGGCCAAGTTACGATGATCCCCATGTTCCTCCTCATGAACAAGATCGGCTGGGTCAATACGCACTATCCCCTTTGGGTGCCAGCCTGGTTCGGCAGCGCCTTTGGCATATTCCTGATGCGCCAGTATTTCCTCACCATTCCCCAGGAACTGTGCGATTCGGCCAAGATCGATGGCTGCACTCACTTTGGCATTTTCTGGCGCATCATGATGCCGCTTTCCAAGCCGGCGCTGGCGTCGCTTGCGCTCCTTTCGTTCATGGGCTCCTGGAACAACTTGCTAGGGCCAGTCATCTACCTCTACGATGAATCGCTCTTCACCTTGCCGCTTGGGCTCACCCGCTTCTCAGGGATGTACGTCACATACTGGGCATACACAATGGCAGGCGCGACGATCACAGTCATCCCGATACTCATCGTCTTCATCTTCACGCAGCAGTACTTCGTCCGTGGCGTGGTCCTGAGCGGGCTCAAGGGCTGAGCCCTTTCGCCCCTTGAGCATTTTCGGCGTCCCGAGGTGAGTGTGCCATCTGAAGAGCTCGCCTACAAGCGCAATCTCAATGAGACCATCGCTCGGCTGGAGGCCCTGTGGACGGGGCGCATGCCTCATGGCATCTGCGCCACAATGCACGGTTGGCCCAACCCCTACCTCGAGGAGTGGCGGCAGAAGTGGCACCCGCCAGCCCAAGGAACTGAGCGCGACCTCCCAAGCAAGGAGGAGATCTTTGAGCACTGGGATGCGCTGCTCCGGGGGCGCTCAGAGGTAGAGGATGATAGCCTGCCCGTCGCTTATGCCTGCCTGGATTGGGGCGAAAGCGGCTTTGCTGGCTTTCTCGGTGCTAAGGTGCACTTCTATTCCCGCGGTGAGAATGGCGGCACGTACTCCTACGCGGAGCCCTTGCTCGCCGACTGGAGCCAGCTCGAGGAGCTCCGCCTGGAAGAGCAAAACCGTCTCTACGCTGCCTTCCTGGAGACGCTGCGCTATGTCGTCACCTGTGCAGAAGGGCTCTTCGGCGTCAATGCTTTCCTGCGC
>JAPWUW010000234.1 GCA_028275325.1 Anaerolineae bacterium
ATGTTCCTTTCAGTATCCCCTGATGGATCGAGAGAGGTGAGACCGCTGAGGTCGGCGTGACATTCCTCGCGCCAGAAGTCTTTCAGTATCCCCTGATGGATCGAGAGAGGTGAGACTGCAAGCGCCGTGTGAGCACGTGCTCAGCACGCTCGAGCCTGATGGCCCCGCCCACGTCGTCTGCTTTCAGTATCCCCTGATGGATCGAGAGAGGTGAGACCGTGTGCGGTTGAACTAGGATTTGAGTCTTATATGGGTCTTTTAAGGTGCTCCCCTCATCCAAATGCCATTCTACAGCCGCTCGTCGCCCGCTGCAAGGGGCTTCTCGCCCCTCGTCCCGGCGGCTGTGCGCAAACCTCGCTTTGCGCCAGAACCCTGAGATGTTTGCGTAGCGCCGGACACAAGTTGTTGTATGGATCCGACCCATTGCTACAACAGGTTGATGCGAAGTTGCAAGCGCCCTCGTTTTCAGAACAGGTTTGCGCAGAAGCTGCTTTGCGGGCTCGTTTTGAGAACCCATGAGGTCTCTGGCATGCTTTTTCCGGCACAGGGCAGGAATGAGTGGTTTGCTCTCACGTTGCCGCTGCTGGAATATCCCGGTGAGGGCCAGCCCTCAGGTTGCCCAGACCGAAAACGGTGAGCCTTCATTCGGGGAACAGCGGAGGGTCGCTCTTGCTTGGCGCTCTTCGCCGAGCGCGAGCGCCGAACTCAGTTAGCCTTCATTACGGGAACAGCCGAGCGCCGCGCTAGGGTGTCGCTTGTGGCCAAATGAGGCCTTTCAGCCGCTCTCCAAAGCTTCTGTCTGCCCCATGGGCGCGTGTCGGCGCGGAGGCGCACGTTTTCCGATTCGGCCCACCCCAGCTGGCGATGGTCGAGCGGGCGGCAACGCGTGCAAAGGCCCATGCGTGGACTTCACGCGGCTGCCAACTTGGCCAAGCACCCCCGCAGCCACGGCCGGGCGAAATGCCTGAGCACTACGAGCCTTGCGCCAGCACGCTGTCACCAGACCACCAAAGCAGCTGCACCACGACGCTACGATGGTTTGAAGATCTATCGCGCTGTTGATGAGCTCCTCGAGCATGCGCGGAGGCAACTGCACCGCAACGCTGAGATTGTCAGAACCCGCTAGGGATGCACGGCCGAGTGCCGGCCCGGCCCGCTCGGGCCGTGCGGGCGATGCCTTCGCTGATGCCGCAGGGGGCGCCTGCTGGCTTTGTGCTCGCGTGGTTTCTCTAGCTACGTCGCAGCGACCGTTGAGCGCCGGCAGCGGCTGCCCGCACTGCTGCCGCCTATCGGCTGGCCATCAAGCTCTCGGCCTCTTTGCTGTAAATGCTCAGCATGTTTGCCAGCCGCTCTCTATCCAGCGGGCCTCTCATGCTCGCTGTCTCGAAAAGCCGTGCTGGCAGTCTTTTGTGCACTGGGTCGTAGCCCAACTTGGCCTTGATGCGCAGCTTTATCGCCATGATTTCCCGCCCAATTCGCGTGAGATCATCATCGCTAAGACGAATGTCGATCGTCTCGAGCGCCTTGCGCACCGTGGCCCGATCGTAGACGTTGCGCGCAAAAAGGCATATCGCCAGGGAAGTGAGAACGTTGCGTTCTGCCTCTTCCGAAAGGAGCGCTCGCACCAATTCCTCATCAGTGAGCTCCCCTGTTTTTTGGTCCAGCGCGTAGCCGGCGTTATCGAGGTGGCTGTGCCGTGCGCCAATGTGGTGCCCCACGACGTTGGCGTAGCCCGTATGATACCCCGCCATGCCCTGTGCCTCACCAGCGGCAAAGGCAAACTCGAGCCCGCCATAGTGCTTCGCTGCCTGCACAAGCCCCAGGCCGAGCGTGCGTGCGCCTTCGGTGCTGCCGCTGGCAATGAGGCGGATTGCTTGCAGGTAAGCCTCTACGTCGCCAAACCGCAGGCGCACGCCAAGCTCCTTCTCCTCCAGCAGCCCGCGCTCCATGGCCTCCGTCGCCCATGCCAGGAGGTCCCCTGTCTCTATCGCGTCCATCCCCAGCCTGTCCGTAGCCTCGATGAGCCGCAGGATGCCCTCCCGGCTGCCCACCCCCAACATCGGCCCCATGGCGAAGATCGGCTCGTAGTCGTAGCCAATATACGAGGACTGGAACTCGTATTCATCGGGCGCACCGAACGGCTGGCGCAAAAGCCCAATGTGTATGCAGCCAATCGGGCAGCCCGCGCATGCCCGCTTGTACATGAGGTTGTGCTCGGCAAATGCTTCGCCGCTGATCTCGGCTGCATGCTCGAAGCGGGCCACCTGCAAATTGCGCGTCGGCAGGGCCCCCACCGCGTTGAGTGGCGCCACGTTTATGGGCGTGCCCAGCTCATGGTATTTCTCCATGGCGTTCGTGGCGATCACCTTCTGGTAGATCTCATCGTAGGCCCGCCTGTATTCCTTGGCATTGCGCAGCGGGGAGTGGTGCGTGCCGATCGTGACCATACCCTTGAGGTTCTTGGCGCCAAAAAGCGCCCCGAGCCCAAGGCGCCCAAAGTGCCGGTACGTCTCCACGTTCACATTGGCAAAGCGCACTAGGTTTTCCCCCGCCGGGCCGATGCGAATGATGCTCCTGTGGCCTGGCGCTGTGTGCATCGCCCGCATCAGCCGGCCAGCCTCGCTTATATCGGTCCCCCAGAGCGTCACGGCTGTGCGCAGCTCGATGCGGTTGTCGTGGATGTGCAGGTACGAAGGGCCTTTGGCCTTGCCTGTGATCACGACGGCATCGTAACCGGCGTGGCGAAGGGAGTAGGCAAGCCTTCCCCCGGCATGGCTTTCGCCGTACTCGCCTGTGAGAGGGGAGATGAAAGTGGCCACTGTCTTTGTCACCACGGGGAAGATGTTCGTGAGCGGCCCGATGGCAAAGATAACCGGCTGCCTCGGGTCGAAGGGATCCAGCTCCGGCCTCATGTTCTCCTCGAGGAGCGCTGCGGCCACCCCTGTCCCGCCCAGCAGGCGGAAAAGATCCTCTCTCTCCTCCACGCGCACCTTGCCAGTGCCCACATTGACATAAAGGACCCGGATTACTGGCCGCTCAAGCATCTACGACCTCCTCTGGCACTTCTTCCACTGGCACGTCCGGCACTTCGGCCATCTCCAGGCAGCCGTGCGGGCAATACTTGACGCACTGGCCGCAGAAAATGCAGACGATGGGCCGCTCCTCATCGTCATCCCAGTAGATCACCTTGGCCGGGCAGGCCTCCAGGCAGAGCTTGCAGCCAATGCACAGCTTCTTGCGGTAGGTCATGCCACGCCCGCCCTTGCGGATGGTCAGAGCGCCCGTGGGGCAGGCCAACGCGCACGGCGCCCGCACGCAGGCGCGGCAGATATCCGCTACCATCCGGCCCTGCATGCCACCCTGTGTGCGCACCTGTATGGCGCTCTTGTGCGGGGAGTAATCGTTGTAAACGTAGCGCGCGCAGGCCAGCATGCACGAGTAGCAGCCAATGCACTTTCCCATCCCTGGTGCTGTTAGGATCCTGACCAACTCCTCGCCCTCCCTTGGTCTGGCTAGGGTCAAGGCCATTCTAGTGTCGTGTACTCCCGCGATCAACCACTGAGAGCAACAGGCTTTCTTTCGGTAAAGGGGTGGGTGCCGACGCCTCCCCCGCCCCCGCAACAGCGGCCAGTGCACTTCGGCGCAGGTGCGATGCCCGGCGGCATCTCTCTCCCACCCACCCGCCCTGCGGCTTGGCTTTCCTTTTGAGGGGCGGGCGGGTGGGATCACCTCCCTGGACTGCAACAGAGACGGCCAAGGTGCTTTGGCACCGAAAGATTCAACAAGAAAAGGGCAAGCCGGCGGCCAGAGAACTCCCACATGTGAGGCTCCATTTGCGAGTGCCCCGGGGCGGCCGGTGCCCTGCTCCAAGAGCTATCCCTGCGACTACAAGCGCATCTTGGCCACAGGTGCGGCGTTCGAGCGACTATCGCCGGCCACCCACCCCTCGTGGTGCCGAAGCACCGTGGCCACTCGTGCGGCCCTCCAGGGGGCAAGTCTCTCCCACCCACCCGCCCTGCAGCTTGGCTTTCCTTTTGAGGGGCGGGCGGGTGGGGCAGTTTCTCGAAGGCGACAGCGCCGGCTACGGTGCTCTGGGAGCGACAGATACTCCAACAATGGGGCAACGAGTGCGGCTAGGAAGCGCTCTCGCGCAACGTGGCGCGGTTTGCGCTGGCGGGGAGCGGCCAGAGCTATGGGCAGCGGAGTTATCTTTGCCAGATCCCGCGAACCTTGGCCGCCCCACACAGCAGCGCGGCCTATCTCTCCCACCCACCCGCCCTGCAGCTTGGCTTTCCTTTTGAGGGGCGGGTGGGTGGTGTTCTCGCTGATACGGATAGTGTTTGCTGCATAAACCTGCAGCTTGGCTTTCCTTTTGAGGGGCGGGTGGGTGGGGCTTTTGCTCGAGCGCAACAAAGACGGCCAGTGCGCGCTGGCAGCGACAGGGGCGGGCGGGTGGGGATACCTGCCTGAAGTGCAACGCTGGCGGCCAAGGTGCTTTGGCAGCGGCAGATGCCCCGAGACAGGAGCGCCGCGTCCGGCCAAAGCACGGCCTCCAACAGCTCTGTGCGCCTCTCCGTGCACCTTGGCGGCCGGTGCGCGTTTCCTTGTGCAGCTGCCGA
>JAPWUW010000235.1 GCA_028275325.1 Anaerolineae bacterium
CGCTCACTGGGCGCCTGTCGCCGGCGCCGTGCGCATTCGCGCAGGCCCTGCAAATCAAGCACCTCAGCCACCTCGTAGCGCGTGGGCACGCTGCCGGCAATGGGCCGCAGGCGCAGATGAGCCGGGAAGTAGCCACAGCGGCCATGCAACTCAGCCAGCAAGGCAACAGCGATGAAGTTGAGCGAAGGTGGGTTGACAAGTAAAGGCAACGTCTGCCATTGCTCCGCCGAAAGTCCACAGCTATCGGCCAACGCCGCCACCTGTGGAGCAAGGGGCTGGCCGTTGTCAGCCTGACATATCACTCCTATCACTTGCTGTACTCTGTCGCCAGTGATGGCCTCAATTTGGGCTATTTGCTCAGAGGTGAGGGGGTGGGAGAAATTGAGTAAGGTGATGCTCACCTAAGCTCTAACTCCTCTTTTGCGATCCAATCGTATCGTTCACAGAGCTCATCAATTACCAATCGTTCGCTGCGAGCCTGAGCCAAGATTTCTCTAAAAGGGCGAACAGCAGGCCATTGCCGACCGAGCCGATAGGCATCCTTGTTCCCCTCGATGAGTCTTTGCTTCCAAAGAGGGTCCAAGCACAAATCGAGAAACTCAGGTAACTGCATTTGCGCCAATTCTTCCCAATGCCTACCACTGCTTTGCAGAGTGCTATATATAACGTCCGCAGGGAGCGGCGATTTCTCTTGCAGCAGCACGAGAATATCCCACTGTATGTCCCTCAGAGCCAATGGCATGGCAGGGATGTCCACCCAGTAGCCTTCCGGCTCAGTGAAGCAGGCACACTGCTCTGACTCCTGATCAGGAGCCTGAACGTAATACAGCCGTGCCACTTCGCCGGAAATATTCGCAGCTAGCTGCAACGCCAGATTGAGCACGTTGTTACCACTCGTGAGGTTTGCCCACTGTTCCTTGCCCTGGCCACCAGAGCTTGCCAGAGCAATAACCACTTTCGCAATCCTCTCGTATGCCGCAAGCAGGCTGCGCCGGTCGACCTCACACCAATAGATGGTGCCGTAGCGGCGGTCATTTATGCCTGGCCAGATGTTCCGCAGTTCTTCTCTGAGAGCCTTGCGCATCGGACGAGGCTCTTTCCGGAACCCACCCCTTGCCCCGGGCTTATTGGCATAGTATTCAAAACAGAACAGATCGCTCCCTCTTTCGTCCTTTGCTGTGATCACCTCCCTGGTTGTAAAGAGCACAAGTGCTTCCACATCCCCAACCTTTTCGCCCCTGCTGCGTTGAACCACCTCCCCAGAACCAAAGAAGAAGGCCTGGTCCTCGGCGGACCATCGCTGGTAGCGGTGCGCCAGGTAGGAGATCGGGCCTGTCACTGCACCTACTGAACGCCCTAACCCCATGAGGTGGTATACTCCCACAGTCACAACTCCTATCGCGAGCGAACATAGCGCTCGATATCCTTGCGTGCCGCCTCAAGCTGACCGGGCGTTGCCGCTGTGGTCCTGAGGCGCAGGGCCAGGCAGAAGCCTTGCCTAGTGCGAAAGTAAACCCTGAGAGAGTCAGGTGGCTCGGATTTCACCTGGCTCTCGCCCTCTCGCCAGGGAATGCTGGTGGCTTCTACCACAAAGGTGAAGCGGTTGCAGAGCTTATCAGCCTCGGCTTTCGCCTGCTCCTTATAGTGATGGTCCTTTACATCAATTAGGGGTGAGACACTTCTTGGCGGGGGCAGGCTCTCGACATCCTCAAGGACTTGGCGAACCATGTCTCCAAGCTGAGTTGGCCTGCCATGTGAATCTATCAGCTGATTGGTCGCAAGAAGCAACTGCGTTGTCTTGTCGGCCTGTTCACCACGGAGCCCAAGCAGTAGTTGCGGCAATAGTGGGAAGAGAGAGACAAACGGTAAGTCCACTAGCCTCGGCCGATCGCTTTCTTCAACCTCGAGGCTGGGATGGAACAACTGGTTGAGCTTTTCCGGATGGCCGCGATACAAGCGGAATCTGTCTATGTCTCCCTCGTTTTCAAGCCAGGGCGGCACCCAAACATGGAAAAGACGGCTGGCGCCGTAAAACTGGACTGCCAAAGCCAGCAAGGCCGACATTACTTTGCGCCCGCCGGCGATGCTTACGTAGAGCTGGTAATCATCGCGATACTGTTTGAGCACTCGACACGCTTCCTGCATGAAGCTCACGGCTCCCGCGGCGTCCACTACATCCCCACAAGACTCAATCACGATTGTCTCCACCCGCGATATACCGTCATGGCTGGGCAGGTGCTCTGAGAGCAAGGCAATGGCATCGCGCACGTCCGCGTCCGCTGTGCTCAGGAGCACTACTCCGTTCACTGTGACCCCTTCCTCTTTCAGTAAATCCAGGGCTTCAGTGACAACGGCAGGTGAAGTACCAAGGGTACTGATCAGCAGTTTCTTGGCCATTTCTTGCACTCTCCGTGATCCAGCCTCGCTGTTGTAGTGAGCTAAGCGTGCTAGTACCCTTTCCCGCCTTGCCTAGCAGAGAGCTAGTTCTCAGAAGTAGCACAGCGCCCGGATTGCCGCTTTCGTTGCCTCCGGGAACTAGCAATTGCCAGCAGCCAGCCCACATAACCAAAGACGGCTTGTCGCTCCGATGGAGTCAGACGGGCTAATCGCTGCCTAGCGGACGTGACAGCTGCATGTATGGCTTGGTTTGCTCTTTGGATGTTGTCCCGCAGAGAAGGGTCGGCGCTCATACGCTTTGCAGCGGCTACGGCTTCATCCAGGCCCGTATCAACGGCCAACTGCGCCCAACGCAACCACTCATTGCGTTCCACGCCGCCCAGGTGATGGGCCAACTGCTCCGCCACGGTGATCTGTTCGTCCAAGCTGATCATCAGTATACCCCCGTCGGGCAAGGAGCTTGGCACACTTCCCGATTGCTGCATCCGGCTATGAATCTGTCGTAAGCTTCCTTGTCTAGCAAGCTGTTGTTTTTGAGCCAGGCCAGCAATTGCGGTTGCCACTGCTCCCCCGGCATCGCCATAGAGAGGCCCTGGAACAGATTGTCACCCCCAAGGCTGACCAACCTCAGACCAGCCGGTGCGAAGTACACGCTCCCCAAGCACCTGGGCTTGCCACCTCCTAGTTTCGTGTAACGCATCGGCGCGACCGTGCCAGGCTGTTTGCGGCTCTCCCCTAAGCCTAGTGCGCGCAAGATGAGGCCCATCTCGGCTGGAAGCAAGTTAGCGAAGCTAAGTGATGTGGCAAATGTTGTTCCCTTGGGCACCGACTCCAAAAAACGGTGGTTCTTCTCCGGTTTGTCATCTTCTGGGGGGACAAATCGTTTGAACTGGTAGAACTTACGGCCATCGGTTCTGCGCGGCGGCCACAGGTCAGCTATCTTCACGATCTTTGTCTCCACTTTGCCCACAGGATAAGCGTCACTGAAACAAGCTCTTCCGGCGTAACCTGTGGTTCCAAAGAGGCGGCAGGCTGGGCATAGACTATGCAAATCCTGGCAGGCACTGTGGCTGCCCGACCTCTGGTCGCGCTCGCCTTGCACCACACAAGAGTTTGAGATGGCCTCCACGATGCTGCGCACTGCGCCCTTGATGCTGGTGCCGGGAATAACCAACTTGCCGTTGCAGCGGGCAAAGGCATAGTAAGCCCTATTGTGCTCATCCAGCTCGATTCGGCCACTGCCCACGTACAGGTACCCAGGCTCTACGCGAATGTACAGTTGCAGAGCACCGGTCAAGCCCTGGAAACGGTCATGTTCTATCGCTCTCTCTCGCCTTGGCGGCCTCTTGGAGTCTATAGGAACGAAAAAGAACGGCTTCGGTTCAGACGGCCCGGTTCTCGTGCGCATTATTCTGCCCCCTTATTCTTCGAAACCGCGTGGGCTGATAAAGGTGATGGTTCCGTCGTGACAGTAGTACCGCACCCGCAGACGCCCCGTTGAACTGCCAGTCGGATAGGAACCAAAACCCGGCGAAACACGGCGGTCATGCAAATCCTGCAGGAGGATGCTATCTTCTTCATCCTCCCAGCTCTCCCAGTTGCCAGGGGCTGGCAGCAAGTTGGGCACCGGTTCGTCGGTCAGAAGCAAGGCGCGGTATTCTTCCGCCTCGCGCCAGAACCGCAACTCAGCTTTGTGGCTGAAGACTGCTCCTTGCATTCGCCATTCCTCTGGTAGCCCGTGGCCCAGCTCCAGTTTGACCACATCCGCCACCCAGAAGTAGGTGTCATCGCCCAGAGTGGCGGCAGCTCGCTGCCAAATGCTCTCTCTTGCTCCTGCCAGCACATAGACCTGCAGTTTCTTCGTCATATCAGCCCCCTGCCTGCAAAGCCGCTATCGCTTTGGCGCTAATAGCCTGCCAACCAGCAGCATCATACATGCGCCTTTCGTAAAAGCCGCCAAGCTCGCGAGTCTGGGGTTCGGGCAAACCAGTGAGCAGCTCAGGGCCAAAGAGCCTATAGCTTTGGCGTGCCTGCTCATCAACGAAGCTCACTAGGCCACGGATCGCGGTCGACTGTCCTAGAGGAACAACCTCGTCGATCATGGCTTGCTTGACCTGTAGTCGCACATGTCCAAAACCTCGGTTCTTCCCAAAGCCGAGCTTTAGCAGACCCTGGTTCATGGCCTCGATAGCTGCGGCGACCAGGCCAAGCTGCCAGAGTT
>JAPWUW010000236.1 GCA_028275325.1 Anaerolineae bacterium
CGCCAATGAGGGCAGGGTTATTCTTCGTGCGCCGCGAGAGAATCTGGATCACGCGCTCGATCTCTTTCTCGCGGCCAATGATGGGATCCAGGGAATTGCCCTCGGCCAGAGCAGTCAGATCAGTGCCGAGCTGGTCGATAAGCGGTGTTTTTGTCTCGCGGCGCTGGCG
Source organism: Anaerolineae bacterium (assembly GCA_028275325.1). Classification (GTDB taxonomy): domain Bacteria; phylum Chloroflexota; class Anaerolineae; order DRVO01; family DRVO01; genus JAPWUW01. The sequence goes on from JAPWUW010000236.1 coordinate 170, forward strand.
TATTTCGGGCCGCTCCTCGCTTACGCTGGCCATGGCGAGCTGCTGAGTCACCCTTGCGCGCACGCGTGAAGGCGAGATCCCGAGAGAGCGCAGGATATCAACAGCGACCCCCTGCCCCTCCCGGACGAGCCCCAGAAGGAGGTGCTCCGTATCCACCTGGTGGCGATCCATGCGCCGCGCCTCTTCAACCGCCAGCTCAAGGACTCGCTTGCTGCGCGGCGTAAGAGTCAGCTTGCCCGCAGGCTTGCCTTCGCCGCGGCCGACGAGGCGCTCTACCGCCTCGCGCACGCGCTCTGGCCGCGCACCGAGCTCCACCAGGACGGCGTGAGCCAAGCCCTCCTTCTCGCGCGCCAGAGCAACGAGCAGGTGCTCGGTGCCGATGTAGCTATGGTTGAGGCGCTCGGCCTCTTCCTGCGCCATCATCAGCACCCTTCTTGCCACACGCGTAAAGTAACGCTCCAGGTTGTCTGCCATGGTCTTCCTTCCTCGTCTGCAAACTCATTCTCCGCTAAAGCTCGCCAAATGTAACTCGCCCAACCGAAACACGACGGGGCCAGCCGGCATCCTGCCCCTGGCCCCGCAATCCTTGCGCTTCAACCAACGTACGCCACACGACCACGAGACGGCCCTGCGGACGAGCTGTACTGCTGCACAAAACCAGCCCGGCCCTAGGCCTGTTCGTCGCTGAAATCAAAATCCCAGTCGTCAAGCTCCTCTGCGAATTGCCAGTCAACATCGGCATAGTCTGGGTCTGCAACCCTCTTGAGGCTGAGCCCTATGCGACGCTTTTCGGGCTCGATACGGATGATCCGTAGCGTGACCCTGTCGCCCTCCTTGACCACTTCGCTTGGATGGTGCACCCGCCGGCTGGAAAGCTCCGACACGTGAACGAGCCCCTCTACTCCATCCTCCAGCTCGGCAAAAGCGCCAAAGTCGGTGAGCTTGGTTATGCAGCATTCCACGAGCTGTCCGGTTGTGTAGCGCTCCGCGACAGTCTGCCAGGGCTCGGGCTGAAGGCGCTTGATGCTCAGCCCGATGCGTTTGCGCTCGCGGTCAACGCTGATAACCTGCACCTTCACCTGATCGCCGACTTTGACAACCTGGCTCGGGTGCTTGACGCGATGCCAGCTCAGCTCGGAAAGGTGCACGAGGCCGTCAGCGCCCCCCAGGTCGATGAATGCGCCGAAATCGCAAAGAGAGCTCACCCGGCCCTCCAGCACTTGCCCGGGCTGCAGCTGCGCGATGAGCTGTTCTTTGCGCTGACGGCGCCACTGCCTTGCAGCTGCCCTCTCGGAGAGAATCACGCGGTTGCGCTTCCGGTCCAGCTCCACGATCTTGAGTAACAGTTTGCTTCCAACGAGGTGCTGCCACCGCGCCTCAGGAGAGGCCTCGGCGGAGTTAGTCTCTCGGGAGCCGGAATTGCGATGTGCTGGGCTCAACTGTGACGCGGGGACGAAACCGCGCACGCGTCCAAGCCTCACAATGACTCCACCCTTGTTTGCTGCAGCGACAGTTCGCTCTAGAACCTCCCCGCTCTGGTAGAGCTGCTCGACCTTGCGCCAATCTCTTTCCAGCTGTGCCCTCGCCAGGGAGAGCAGGACGCGCCCCTCGCTATCCATGGGCCTGATGACGCAGGCCAGCACCTCCTCGCCGACCTTCAGGGCCTCGCGCGCTGCTGGACTGAGCCTCTCAAGCTCCCTGCCAGCAACCACCCCCTCGGACTTGGCCCCAATGTCGATGAGGATCTCGGTATCGCTCTTGCTGATGATCACCCCTTTCACGAAATCCCCACGACGGTACTGGGGCAAGAGCAAGCCTCCCTGCATCAGCTCTTGCATGCTGCTTGTCTCAGGCGGGCGCTCTTGCCCTTGCGCTTCCGCGGCTAGCTCTGCGATCGCCTGCGCAGTGGCTTGGCGCTCTGGCGCCCTCGGCTGCCCTGTTGCGGCCTGAGTGGCGACCTCGCCTGCCCCGTTCTGGGCCATATGGTCCTGATAGCGCTCACCATCCAGGGCTACACCGCGGCTCTCATCGGATTGCTGCTGCATTTACATCGCCTCATATGCGGACGAACTTTCGGCCACATTATAGCTCAGTAGCTGGCAAAGAGCAATGGCCCCTTGGTGTTGCCTTCCGCAGCGGTTGTTTGCCGGCATGCACATGGCCGGCCTATAATGAGGCTGTCTCGGGCGGTTAGCTCAGTTGGCTAGAGCGCCACGTTGACATCGTGGAGGTCATAGGTTCGAGTCCTATACCGCCCATGCTTTTGTCAAAGCGTTGACCAGGAGGAGTACCTAGCTTCGACCTGTGCAGAGAGGGCTGCAGCGGTGGGAGCAGCCTGAGGAGAAGCCAGGGAAGACCACCTGGGAGTGCGTCCCGTAAGGGGCACCCTTTGGGGGTGTGGGGGTGTGCCCCACAAGGGGCGACGGTCTCGCCACCGTTAGCGGGCGCAGAGTGCTGGCCATGGCCAGAACTTGGGTGGAACCGCGGCAGAGCAAAGCCCGCCCCAAGGGGCGGGCTTTGCCTTTAAGGCACAACTGCAGTGGAGGATTGGGCAGTGACTGAGGACAAGCTGGAAAAGATAAGGCACTCGCTTGCCCATATCATGGCCGAAGCGGTGCTGCAGATGTTTCCAGATGCGAAGCTTGGCATAGGGCCAGCCATAGACACTGGATTCTATTACGACTTCGATTTGCCTAGGACCCTCACGCCGGATGACTTGCGCGAGATTGAACAGCGCATGCGTGCCATACTGGCACAAGGCCGACGGTTCGAGCGCCAGGAGATTTCTCTCGAGGAAGGCCTTTCGCTCTTTGCAGCTCAGCCTTATAAGCTCGAACTTCTCCAGGAACTGCCACCTGGCGAGCCGGTGACGATCTACCGGCAGGGGTCTTTCGTGGATCTGTGCCGCGGCCCGCACGTGGACAGCACCGAGGAAATCCCGGCGGATGGGTTCAAACTGCTTTCGGTTGCCGGTGCCTATTGGCGAGGCGACGAACGGCGGCCCATGTTGCAGCGCATTTACGGTGCAGCGTTCCTAAGCGGCCAGGAACTTCAGGCCCACCTCAAGAGATTGGAAGAAATTGAGAGGCGCGATCACCGGCGTTTGGGCAGAGAGCTCGACATCTTTTCCGTCGATCCGACAATTGGGGCGGGGCTAATCCTCTGGCATCCGAACGGGGCCATCATCCGCCTTGAGATCGAGCGGTTCTGGATCGACGAGCACCTCAAACGGGGTTACCAGCTCGTCTACACCCCGCATATTGCAAGCGAGCGCATCTACCAGATCAGCGGCCACCTGGAGACATATGCCGATAGCATGTATGCGCCGATGGATATCGAGGGGCAGCCGTATCGCCTCAAGCCGATGAATTGCCCAGGCCATGTGCGGATCTATCAGTCGCGATTGCGCTCTTACCGGGAGCTGCCAATAAGGCTGGCAGAGCTTGGGACGGTGTACCGTTATGAGCGCAGTGGCACACTGCACGGCATGCTTCGCGTGCGCGGCTTCACCCAGGACGATGCGCATATTTTCTGCCGGCCTGACCAGCTCAAGCAGGAAGTGCATGGGGTTCTTGACCTCACCCTGTACATGATGGAGACGTTTGGCTATACCTACAAGGCATATTTGGCTACCCGACCTGAAAAGTACATAGGGTCAGACGAGCAGTGGGAGTTCGCCACCGAATCACTGCGTCAAGTTCTCGAAGAGCGCGGGCTGGCCTATGAGGTGGACGAGGGCGGAGGCGTCTTCTACGCCCCGAAGATAGACATCAAGCTGTGGGATGCGGTTGGCCGGGAGTGGCAAGGGCCCACTTGCCAGGTGGACCTCAACGAGCCCGAGCGCTTTGACATAACCTACATAGGCGAGGATGGGCGCGCACAGCGCGTCATCATGATCCACCGCACTGTGCTTGGCTCCATGGAGCGGTTCATCGGCGGGCTCATCGAACATTATGCGGGCGCATTCCCCGTCTGGCTTGCTCCTGTGCAGGCGGTGGTGATACCGATCGCCGATCGGCATAACGAGTACGCTGCACATGTGGCGGCGCGTTTGCGGCAGGCAGGGCTGCGCGCCGCGCTCGATGACACCGATGAGCGCATGAATGCCAAGATCCGTCGCGCCCAGCTCCAGAAGGTGCCGTATATGCTCGTCGTTGGTGACAGGGAGGTAGCTGGGAGCACCGTCTCGGTGCGGGTGCGTACCGGCGAGGATCTGGGCGCTATGAGCGTGGAGTCGTTCGTGGATATGGCCCTGGAAATGATCCGGCGACGGGCCCAGGTCTAGGCCGGTTGAAGCCGCTGTGGCACGAGGCGCACAACGGTGGCCAGGGCCTTGGCAATCTCTGTGCGGGAGATTTTGGAGCGGCCCAGCCGCCTATTCCTGAAGGTTAT
>JAPWUW010000023.1 GCA_028275325.1 Anaerolineae bacterium
GCTCCTGCCCCACTGCAATAGCTCCTCTATCGCCGCATTGGCCTCAGCCTGCAGCTGCGCCCGAATCTGCTCCTCTGTCTTGACCACTTCCTTCCCTCCACCCTCGCCTTGCTGCCCTAACTCCGCCACACTGCCACCAAAATGAAATGGACCCTGGCCCTGAGCGATTTGACAATCTCCTCCACTGCGGTATAATTGGTCTATACATCTATACCATTTTCCGCGTCCTGTCGCCCTTCCTGCTTGGGCGATCGGAGGGCTTCAGTCATGATGCAGGCAAACGAGCATGCGCCAAGTGCGCTGTACGATGTTGTGGTCATCGGCGGCGGAATAGTCGGCTGTGCCGTGCTCTGGGAGCTTGCCAAGTACGACCTGAAGCTTCTCCTGCTCGAGCGCGGCCCCGATGTTGCCACTGGCATCAGCAAGGCCAATAGCGGCATCCTCCACACCGGCTTTGATGCCCCTCCCGGGACGCTGGAGGCTGCACTTGTCACGGCGGCAAGCCACCGCTTCCCCGATGTGTGCAAACTCCTGGACGTTCCCATTCGGCGCTGTGGTGCCATAATGGTGGCCCTGAACGAGGAGGACCTTCAGGCATGTGAGGAAGTGCTGGAGCAGGCACGGGCAAACGGCGTGCACGACGTGCAGCGCCTCAGCCGCGCCCAGCTTCTGGAGATGGAGCCCAACGTGAACCCCTGTGCGGTCGGGGGCTTGCTGATCCCTCGCGAGTCGGTCTCCTGTTCAGCGCGCCTCACGATCGCCTACGCTGAGAGCGCCGTCCTGAACGGAGCCGAGGTGGGCCTCAATGAGCCGGTGCTGGGGCTTGCGCCCACGCCCGATGGCCTCCTCCTGCAGACACCGCGGCGCCAAGTGCAAACTCGTTTTGCCGTGAACGCGGCGGGCCTTTACGCCGACGACGTTGCCAGGCTCGTCGGCGACGAGAGTTTCCGCATCACTCCTCGAAAGGGCGAGTTCTTCGTGCTAGACCGCCATGCCAGTGGCATCGTGAGCCACATCGTCCTACCTGTGCCGACGCCCACGACAAAAGGGATCCTCGTCGCCCCGACGGTCGATGGGAACCTCATCGTGGGCCCAACGGCCGACGATATCCAGGACAAGGCCGATGTCGCCACCACTGCGGATGGGCTGCGGCGTGTGGCTGAGGGCGCGCGCAGGCTCGTGCCATCCCTCAGGCCGGAGCAGTATGCCATTGCCCAGTATGCCGGGTTGCGCTCCGTCTGCAGCACAGGTCGTTTCGAGATCAGGCCTTCCTGCGCCTGCCCCCGGCTCATACATGCTGCTGGCATCCGTTCCACAGGCCTTTCCGCCTCCCCAGAAATCGCGCGCACGGTTCGCGAGCTCCTCGCTGCCGCAGGACTTTCCCTGAAGGAGCGGCCCGGCTACAGGCCCGAGCGGCCGGGCATCCAGCGAGTGCGCGATGCCGACCCTGAGCAGCTGGAACGCCTTTATAGCCTCGATAGCCGCTATGCTCACCTCGTCTGCCGCTGCGAGCACATCTCAGAGGCGGAGCTTGTACGTGCCATCCACTCGCCGATCCCAGCACGCACGCTGGATGCGCTGAAGCGGCGCGTGAGGGTGGGCACGGGGAGATGCCAGGGTGGCTTCTGCACGCCGCGGGTGCTCGAGATCCTCGCCCGCGAGCTTGGCCTCCCGCCGGATTCCATCTGCAAGGATGCGCCGGGGTCCGAGTTGCTGGTTGGGCCCAACAAATGGCGCTGGATGCAGGCGCATGAAGACTAAACTGGTGGACGTCGCCGTTGTGGGGGCAGGGCCAGCCGGCCTGGCTGCGGCCTGGTCCGCAAGCGAGCATGGGGCAAAGGACGTTCTCATACTGGAAAGAGAGGAACGCCCTGGCGGCGTGCTCAAGCAATGCATACACAATGGGTTCGGGCTGCAGTACTTCGGGCAGGACCTCACAGGCCCTGAGTACGCCTCGCGGCTGCTTGAGAGAGTGAGCCGCACAGGTGCAGATTGCTGGACGCACTCCATGGTGACCTCCCTGCGGCCGGGCGAGCTCACCGTTTTCAGCCCCAAGCACGGGCCCACGACGGTGCGGGCGAAGGCGATCGTGCTGGCCACCGGCTGCCGGGAGCGCACGCGGGGCAACCTCGTCATCCCCGGCACAAGGCCAAGCGGGGTTCTCACCGCTGGCACTGCCCAGCGCCTCGTCAACCTGCACGGCTATCTGCCCGGCAGGCGCGCTCTCATCCTGGGTTCTGGCGATGTCGGCCTGATCATGGCCCGCCGCCTCACCCTGGAAGGAGTGGAAGTCGCCAGGGTTGTCGAGCTTATGCCCTACGCGACGGGGCTGCCTCGCAACGTCGCGCAGTGCCTGCACGATTTCGGCATTCCCCTGCAACTGCACAGCACCGTGACGCGCATCCTGGGATGGCCTCGCCTTGAGGCCGTCGAGATCACTGACCTTGCAAGCGGCCGCGTGGAGCTCCTCTCCTGTGACCTCCTTCTGCTCTCCGTCGGCCTCATCTGCGAGAACGAGCTCGTCCTTTCGGCAGGGCTGGAGCTGGACCCGCGCACAGGCGGACCCTATGTGGATGACAGGCTCGCCCTGCCCGTCCCCGGGCTCTTTGCCGCCGGCAACGGCCTTCACGTCTCAGACCTGGTTGACCGCGTCACCGTGGAGGGGGAGCTGGCTGGCTTGCAGGCCGCTCGGCATGCGGCCTCAGGCGTCCAAGAACCTGTCCGCCGCATCCCCATAATCAGCGACGAAGGAGTGCGCAGCGTTGTCCCGCAGTATGTGTGCGAGCAGGGCCCCCAGGAGGTTGTGCTCGCCATCCGCGTGCAGGAGCCGCTGCGCCAGGCGCGCTTTGAACTGTGGAGCTCGGGCCGTGTGCTTGCCAGGCACACCGAGAGGGCCTGTGCCCCCGGTCAGCTTGTACTCTGGGGCCTGGAGCGAAGAGCCTTCGCCTCAGCAGACGAGCCATGCCGGGTGCGTGTCCTAGGAGAGCCTCTTTGCGCCCCGGAAAGCGCCCACGAACTGCGTGAGGGCGAGCCCCAGGATCTCCTGTGTGTTATCTGCCCGTTGGGCTGCCGGCTGCAGGTACACGCCCAGGGGCATGAGCTGCTGGTGAAGGGAGCGGGCTGCCCCGACGGCCGGCGCTACGCCCGCGACGAGTTCGTGCAGCCAAAGCGGGCCTTCACAACAACGATCCCGACCATATGGGGCAGGCCGCTCCCAGTGCGCAGCACAGGGGGCGTGCCCAAGGAAAAGCTCCTTGCCATCCCGCCGCGCCTTGCTTCCCTTCGCATCCTACGCCCGGTGAAGCCAGGCGAGATTCTCCTGCCGGATATGGACGGCGCTGGCACCGCCCTGGTGGCCAGCGAGGGCGGGCCCTGAAGCGGAATAGCAAGCCCGGTTGCGGCCCGCGTGTGCATCTCAGGCGCAAGGGGGTGCAGCCATGCTGGAACTGGTCACACTGCTTGCGTACCAATCCGAGCTAGCGCTGCGCCTGCTCATGGCCGCCGTGATGGGCGGGATCCTGGGGTGGGAGCGGGAACGCCGCGGCAGGCCAGCGGGGCTGCGGACTTTTATGCTCGTGTGTATGGGCTCCTGCCTCTTCACGATCCTCGGCAATCATGCCTTCCCCGGCTCTGACCCCTCGAGGGTGGCTGCCAACGTGCTTACGGGCATCGGGTTCATCGGCGCTGGCACGGTCTTCCGCCAGCAGGGGGCCGAGGATCGCATCCGCGGCCTCACAACCGCTGCTGGACTGTGGGTCTGCGCCGGGATAGGCATGGCCGTCGGGACCGACCTCTACTGGCTCGGAGCCTGCGCCACCATCCTGGCGCTGCTCTTTCTTGCCGTGGTGCGGCGCTTTGAGGCGACAGACAGGGACTAGGCGTAGCACGCGATGGCTTACGCTCTGCCAACAACTCCTTTACAAGAAGCTAACAGAACCCTGATCGCCCACGAACATGGGCGCCTTATGCTTGTGCAGCCTGAAGGCGAAGCGGCAAGGCTTCTTTCCCGCGGCCTGAGCCGCCGGTTGGCGACATGCCCGCATCTTGCAGCAGCAGCCGCATGTGGCTATACTCTCTTGTGGTCTAGTGGTGTAGACCACCACTACGCGGTCTGCAGCTGTCCTGCGGGCGGGCGCCTGCTTGCAGAGGCTTGAGCTTCTCGGGCAGATGGGCAAGGGTCGCCATTGATTGGTTCCGCAGCCGGCACCGCTGGGCACAGCCTGTGCCCCGAGTGCCCGGCCAGTGATGGGGCTGCGGCATCGGACCATCGCCGCGGCAAGGAGGTGCTGAGGGCAAGGAGCGCAAATGGAAAGCCCGAGTGTCGGCTCGCCGTGAGTCCAGGCGCGCCCTTTTCTGGGCGCTTGAAGGATTTGGGAGGGAATCGCCATGAAGTGCAAGAGGATTTCCAGGCGTCTTTTCCTGCGCGCGACCGGTTCCGCCTCTATCCTGGCAGTGCTGGGTGCCTGTGCCCCGACGCCAACGGCGCAGCCAGCTGCGCCCCAAGCAACCGCGGTGGAGGCCACGCCACCCGCGGCAGCGCCCGGCCAGGCTCAGCCCGAGTACGACCTTTCCAACCCGAAGGAGGTCGGCAGGGCGCTTGAGGCTGAGGGCGCCGAGGTTTCCATCAGCAGCTGGGGCTTCTCTGGCCTGCCAGAGACTCACTTCATCCCCAGGTTTGCCGAGCTCACCAAGGAGCTTTACGGAGTCCCCGTCAAGCTCAACTGGGTCACCGGCGTGATTGACGAGGCCTTCCGGGAGCTTCCAGCGGCGGGCAAGACCGTGGCAGATATCGGGCTGGACGTTGTGGACAAGGAAGAGGACATGTTCGATGCTGCCATGGCACTAGAGTGGTACGAGCCCATCGATATGGACATCTACAAGCCATTGCTGCCGAACCTCACCCTGGTGGAAGAGCCCTACATTTTCCGCGGCCCTCAGGAAAATGGCGGGGATATCTACGGTGCTGTCTACCAGGGCTACGAGTGGCTGCAGCCCATCCTGCGCAAGGATAAAGTCGACGTCGCCAACTATGTCGATTGGACGGACCTTGCTCGCCCGGAGCTGCGAGATAAGATCATAGACTATCCCTTCAACGACCGCAGGGGGCACTTTGTCTTCGCCGGCCTTGTGAACAGCCTGGTGAAGCAAGACCTCGTGCCTGGCCCCACATTCTCGCAGGAAGCCTGGGAGGGTGCCCTGCAGTGGTGGAAGGACAACGAGATGGAAAAGCAGATCCACAAATGGGGCGACATTGGCAACGACCCCACAATGCGGCTCATGCTGCAAAGTGGCGAGGCCTGGGCAGCGTGCACATGGGGCGTATACACGCGCGAGCTCTTGGGCACGGATTGGAACAAGCGCGATGACGTTCTCTGGCCTTTCTACCCCAAGTCCGGCATGCTGGCGGATCGGGAGACGTGCTCGGCCGTGCGCAGAGCCAAGCACCCTGTGGCGGCGCGCATCCTCATCAACTGGATGCTTTCCATCGAGTTCAACACGGCTGGCTGGTATAAGGAGCCAGGCAGCACCGAGGCTGTCAACCGCTGGGGCATCACCGAATCGCTCTTCCTCGTTACATACACGGGTGGCGTCTATCAAGCCATGCGCGATGCCATGCCGGACTGGGCAAAACCTTACTACCCAGAGGACCCGGGCAGCTTGGTGCTGAAAATGGACTGGAAGTGGTACAATCAGAACGCCGAGTGGATTGCCAAGACGTACGAGCGCATAGTTCATGGCGCTTAGCGGGCAGGGTGCGGAGGCGGGAGAGAGGCTATTGTCGGCGGGGGGGGGGGCCCGCCCCCGCTCGGCTGGGCGCTATCGTTGGCTTCGGCGCAACGGGACGACCGCCCTCCTGCTTGCGCCGCTCCTCATCTACATGGCCACAGTCTTCGCGGTTCCCATGGGCTTTCAGGTTGCCTTCGCCTTTTTCCGGCGAGAGCTGTACAAAGAGATCGTCTGGATGCCGGTGCCGGCTTTTCAGTTTGGCAACTTCATCGAGGCTTTCCGCAACCCGACCTATCGCTTCAGCTTTTTCTGGACTGTGGGGGTAGCGCTTTTCACCACTGCTGTGAGCATTGCCCTCGCCCTGCCAGTGGCTTACTTCCTGGCCAGGATGAAAGTCTGGGGGCGCAGCTTGATCGAGCTTTCCTTTCTCCTGCCAATCTTCGGCGAGATCTTCACGATCTACGCTCTTGCCTATGCGCTCACCCCTGAAGGCCCAGTCAACTGGCTCCTGGCCAAGCTGGGGCTGATAACCAAGCCGATCTCGTTCATCGGCTCGCCGGCCACAGTGGTCCTGTGGATGTGCTTGCCGACGCTCTCCGTGCTGCTCATTCGCAGCGCATTTGCCAACGTGGATATCGTCTACGAAGAAGCGGCGCAGACGATGGGCGCTGGCTGGTTTGCCACCTTCTTCCGGGTGAGCGTGCCTCTGGCCAAGAAGGGCATTGCCGGCGCGTTTTTCCTTGGCGTCTCGGGGGCGGTTGGGGCCTATACGGTGCCGGTAGTGTTCGCCGGCCCCTACAACAACTGGCTGGCCAACAGGATCCAGCGGGAGATTTCCCCGTATTTCAATTACCCGATGGCCTCGGCCTTAGGAGTGCTGCTCACGCTCGTCTGCTGCCTGATGCTTTACCTTTACCTGCGCACGCAGGAGGAGGAGTGAAGGCCAGTGAGGATCCCAAAGTGGGCTGCCATCATCCTGAACTTCTACGCCCTTTGCCTTGCGGCATTCCTTATCTGGCCAGTCCTGCAACTTGTGCTCACTTCTGTCACATCCGATATTAGGTTCCCGCCGCGCTATTTCTCCCTGAGTGCATTCCGGGAGATACTGTGGCCTGGTTACTTGCGCTCGCTAGTTTTCAGCTTCAAGGTTGCCTTTGCCGTCGTGGCCATACTCATTGTCATCTGCCTGCCGACGGCCTATGCACTGGAGCGGCGCCGCTTCCGTGGCCGGGCGCTTGTCTCCGTGCTCATCTTCGTGCCCATCCTTTTCCCCATGGCCACGTACACCTCGGCCATTCGCGTCTACGTTTTCATGTTCTTCAGCCAGTGGCGGGGGAGCTTCTGGCTCGTGGTGATAGTCTCGGCGATGTGGGCTATTCCTCTCGTGGTGCGCTCGATTCAGGGCTCGCTTGCTAATGTGGATCCCGTCTACGAGGAGGCGGCCCTCGTCATGGGGGCCTCCCCATTGCGCGCCTTCGTCAAGGTGACGCTGCCGCTCATTGGGCCAGGCCTGCTTACGGCAGGGATGATTGGTTTCACTTCGGCCGCTATGAACTTCGTCGTGCCGCAGCTGCTCGGCTCCAAGGAACCAATGGTGTCCATGTACATTTTCCGGGATGTGGGAAAGGTTGGCCTTACCCCCTGGATCGCCGTGGAGGTGCTCATCATGGAAGCCGTTGTCCTTGGCGCCGTGCAGATTCTCTACTTCGTCTTCCGCAAGCAGTTCCGCGGCGTCTTCGCCATAGGATGAGCAGGGATGGCGGATATTCGCACCGAGGGCTTGGTGAAGAGGTTCGGCTCAGTGGTCGCCGTCGACCACGTGGATATGCACGTGCGTGAGAGCTCGCTTACGGCCATTCTCGGCCCCTCCGGCTGCGGCAAGACAACGCTGCTGCGCTGCATTGCCGGGCTGGCAGAGCCCGATGCCGGCCGGATCTTCATAGGCGGCAGGGATGTCACGCACGTGCCGCCACACAAAAGGGACCTGGGCTTTGTCTTCCAGCGGCCGGCCATGTTCCCGCACATGACAGTCTACCAGAACATCGCCTGGGCGCTGGAGCTGCGCAAGTGGCCCAAGAGAGCCATCAGGCAACGCGTGGAGGAGATGCTGCACCTTGTGCACATGGAGGGGCTTGAGAACCGCACCTACCGGGAGCTTTCCGGCGGGCAGGCGCAGCGGGTTGTGCTGGCCCGTGCTCTCGCACCGGAGCCAAAGCTGCTCCTCCTGGACGAGCCCCTGAGCCAGCTCGATGCCAAAGTGCGCGACGAACTGAAGCTCGAGATCGCTGAAATCCATCGCCGCACCGGCTGCACCACCCTGCTCGTGACGCACGACCAGGGAGAGGCCCTGACCATTGCCGACAACGTGCTGCTCATGCATCAGGGCAGGATTGTCCAGGAGGGCAGCCCCCTCGAGCTGTATCAGCGGCCCTCCACGCTCTTCAGCGCCGAATTCATAGGCACCAACAACCTCTTGCCGGGGGTGGTCATCGAGGCAGGGCCGGTAGCCCTTGTCCAGCTGGACGGCATGGCTGCAAGGGTGTCGGTGCAGGCGGGTTCTCTGGCGCTCTCGCCGGGAATGCCAGTTTGGGTGTGCGTGCGCGCCGATGACGTCGACGTCATCGACGAGGACGACGCCCCCAAGTACCAGAACGTCTTGGCGGCAACAGTGGACCGCGCCCTGCTCACTGGCGGAACGGTGATCGTGCAGGCAAGCGCGGGCGAAGCCAAACTGCGCATTCATGCCGGTGGCAGCAGGCGCTTCAGCCTTCTCGGCAAGGAGGGCACAAAGATCCTGTGCGGGCTGGGCAACATCACGCTCCTCCCCAGAGCGCCGCAAGAGGCACCGCGCGGGCAGGCCCAGGTCGAGCCCACGTCCAGCGGGGCCGGTTAGGCCCTGCCAGGGCGGCTGCCCTCGCCGCTAGCTCGGGAAGGGCAGGTTCGTGCGTGCCGCGCGCGTCGATGCACTCCGGCTGCGCAGCAGGAAGGGGTTGCAGCTCACCACAAGCACCCCGCAAGCGCTTCTTGCAGCCAGAGCGAGCATCTCCTGAGGGAACTCCTCGCATCGGGCTGCTCGGTGAGCTCGATCACCAGCTGGCCATGGAAACCGCACTCCCTGAGCATGGCGAAGAAATCTCTCCAGCAAATTGTGCCCTCGCCGGGCGGCAGGTGATCGTCGCTTTCCCCAGCGTTGTCGGAGAGGTGGACCACCAGGATCTCCTTGGGAAGAGCGGCGAGGAACCCAACCCCCTCCCGCGACAGGTGTGCATGGCCGGTATCGAAGCAGGCCTGCACGGTCGGCTCATCCCTCAGGGCCTCGTAAAGCAAGAGCATGTCCGCGTTTCTGCCGCCCAGCTCGTAAGGAGGCGGGTTTTCCAGAGCTATCTTCACCCCCGCCTGGCTGCAGCTTGCGGCCAGGGTTGCGATGCTCTCGCGCGCAATGGCAAGCTGCTCCCGGCTCATTTCCGGCGCCTGGACCGCCGCGCCCGGATGCAGGACCAGGACGCGCCCACCGAGGGCAAGAAGGGCATCCAGAGCCCTGTGAGCTGAGTCAAGCGAGCGGCGGCGAACTGCCTCATCCAAAGAAGCGATGTCCTGCCCGGGCGCCCAGGGCGCATGCAGGGAGCAAACCGCAAGCCCGGTCCGCCGCACCCAGAGGGCAACCCGCGCCACCTCCACGGGATCCTCCCAGGCGAAGTGCCCAGGGCTGGCGAAGAGCTCCACGTGTGAGAACCCGGCCTCGCGCAAGAGCTCAAAATGCGCTTCCGTCAGCCGCTGTACCCCGAAAACCTGCGTCGAAACGCCACAGGACCCCATGTTACCTTCCCCTCCTCATCGCGATTGGGGTGCTATGCGCGCAGCAGGCTGGCCAACAGCCCGGGCCGATCGGTCATTATGCCATCTACGCCGAGCTGAGCCAGCCGGGCCATTTCCTCCGGTTCGTTGACAGTCCAGGTCCAGACAGCGAAGCCATGGTGGTGAGCCTCGACCAGTATCTCTTCGGTGAGCAGGTCGTGTCGGTAAAGCAGGAAGTTAGCGCTGTGGCCGAGCGCTTCCGCGCATACCTCCCAGGGCTCATAGTCCGGCCTTTGCTCGGGGTCATATGCCCAGGAGAGGCGCGGCTCAAGGACCTTCATGGCGCTGATGCACGCGCCGTTGAAGCTGGTGAGCGTGGCCCAGCGCAGCCAGTTGCGCCTCCTCAGGAGCTCCACTGTCGCCCTCGCTGTGCGCAGGTAGCTTGCCAGGGTATCCCCCTTCACCTCGATGCACAGGCGCATGCGGCTGTTCGTCGCCCAATCTATGGTCTCCTCCAGGGTCGGGATCTTCTCCCCCCGGAACCTCTCCCCAAAGCGAATGCCTGCATCCAGGCTCTTGATTTGGGCAAGCGTCATCTCGGCGATGGCGCCATGGCCATCCGTGCACCTGTCGACAGTGAGATCGTGGCTCACCACAACGACACCATCGAGCGTCGTCGTTACATCCAGCTCGATCACATCCGCACCGTGCTCGCGCGCCAGCCGAAAGGCCGCAAGCGTATTCGGCGGCGCTTCAGCCGAAGCCCCCATATGCGCGATGTTCAAAGGCTTCCTGCTCAAGCCGAACCCCCCTCGCTGCAACCCCGCGCCCACTCACAACCTCCTCTGAAGCCGCCGTAAAGAACCTGGACATTCTCGGGCGGATCTGTTAGCCTTTAAGAGTACTGGTCTAGAGAACTGGACCGCAGCAATTCATTCTAGGGCAGCGGGAGTGGCGTGGCAACCGTTCCCGCCTGTACATTTGGCCCGGAGTGCGGCCATGATGGCCTTGAGCACTGACTGCACTTGAGGTGGTGGCGTTGACAAGTTGGGTGCCAGAGTGGGAGGACGTCAAGGAGCAGCCAATCTACCTCCAGATAGCCGATAGCCTTGCCAAGCGCATCCTTTTGGGCGAGCTTGCAGTGGGCGAGAGGCTGCCCTCAGAGAGGCAACTTGCAGAGGAGCTTGGCGTCAGCCGCATGACCGTGAGGCAGGCGCTGCTTGCGCTGCGCCGCTCGGGGCTCGTGCAGAGCCGGCGTGGCCAGGGCAGCTTCGTTTCGGGGCCAAAGCTCGAACAGCCTGTCGATGTCCTCATCGGCTTCTCGGACAACATCCTCGCCAAGGGCATGAAGCCCGGTGCGCGGGTGCTATCCGCGGAACAGAGGCTGGCCAGCCAGTCCGTGGCGCGCTCGCTTGGGCTTCCAGTAGGGGAGCCAGTGTGGCGGCTGCACCGGCTGCGGCTTGCGGACAACATGCCAGCCGCCCTGGAGATCTCGTATTTTCCGGTCCGCCTCTTCCCTGACCTCAATAGGCACGATCTGGAGGGGCGTTCAGTCTACGCCATACTGGCTGAAGAATACGGGGTGAGGCTCGCCTGGGCGCGCCAATGCCTGGAGCCGACTGTGGCCCGCCCCGAGGAAGCAAGCCTCCTCGGGATCCCCGTCGGAGCGCCGCTGATGCTCGTGGAGCGGACAACCTTCGACGAAACGGAGCGCATCGTCGAATTTGCCAAGGATCTCTACCGCGGCGATTGCTTCCGCTTTGTGTCCTGCTCCAAAGTTGCGGCACGCTGAGCGGCCACAACTGAGCCCCGCGTCCACTTCGTCCCCGAGCCTGTGCTTGGCTGGCTTCGCGGCCACAGGGCCATTGAGAACCGGATCTTCTGGGGTGCGGCCAGCCTGCACAGCGCCGCCGGCATGAGCCGGAGAATGAGGCATCGTCGCCTGCAAGAGGCTGGGGCACCATCTGCAACAGGCGGGAGCCCCTCGCTGCCCTCACCGCCCCTGCCTGAAGAGGTTCCTTTGAAAAGCCCTGAAGGGAGACCAGCAGCATTGACAAAGCTGCAAGGCAGGGGCACAAACAACGGGTATAGACAAGCTAACGACATCGTTGAGGCATGAACGGGCAATTGTGTAGTCCGCAAGGGATACTCCGTTGCCTGAGGCCCGATGTAGCCCCTTACGGTGAGAGCTTTGCGGGGGGGTAACTGGTGACTCCCTGCGCCGCAAACGGGAGGTCAAGATGAAAGCGAGAACTCTGAGCGCCCTAAGATTTCTTGCCGTCCTGGCTCTGCTTGTGAACACGGCTGCGACGCCCAAGCCGCATGGCCCGAGACAGCCTCAGGTAGATTGGCTCGACCGGCTGACACTTGGCGAAACGGCGCCGCCGTCAGCGGCCGTTTCCAGCCTCCACGCTCAAGGGCTGGCTTCCGACCCGGAACCTTTCCACGGCGTGGGGGTAGACCCCAACCCGAACTACAGCAAGCCGCGCAGCAAATCCGCCCTTGCGCTCTCTCGCGGCATCACCATGCGCGTCTCCCTCCCGGACATGGGCAGCGAGGCGGATGGCGAATCCCGCTTTGCCGCCATCTCCGCCGACGGGCGCTACGTCGCCTTTCAGTCGCACGCGGGCAACATGGTCCGCGGCGACGAGAAAGGCAGAACTGACGTCTTTGTGCGCGACCGGCTGGCTGGCCGAACGTATCTTGTGTCGGCCACTCCTCGCGGCGAGGTGGGCAATCAAGATTCCGACGGAAGGCCCGCTATCTCCGCCGATGGGCGCTACGTTGCTTTCCTGTCCTGGGCCTCCAACCTGGTCCCCGGCGATACCAATCGCAACTCGGATATCTTCGTCCACGACCGGCAGAGCGGCCAGACGGCCCGCGTTTCCGTCTCCTCCAGCGGGCAGGAAGGCAACGCCCGCTCCTACAACCCCGCCATCTCCGCCGACGGCCGCTACGTCGCCTTCGTCTCCCACGCCGACAACCTGGTCGCAAGAGACACCAACGGGCAGGACGACGTCTTTGTCCACGACCGGGAGACCGGGCAGACGACACGCGTTTCCCTCGCCTGGAACGGGGCCCAGGCGAACTCCTGGAGCGACCACCCCTCTATCTCCGCCGATGGCCGCTACGTGGCCTTTCATTCCCGGGCGAGCAACCTGGTCGCGGCCGACACAAACGGCGCTTATATGGACGTATTTGTCTACGACCGGTAAACGGGGCAGATCGCCATCGTCTCTGTGAATTCCAGCGGAGAGCAGGGCAACAGCGATTCCGGCTGGCCAGCCATCTCCGCCGACGGGAGGTATGTGGCCTTTGCCTCCCTGGCCGACAACCTGGTGGTGGGTGACACCAACGGCACGTGGGACGTTTTCCTCCACGACCGCGAGACTGGCCAGACCACGCGCGTTTCCGTCACCTCCGGCGGGGGGCAGGGCGACGGTCCATCCGAGTACCCCGCCATCTCCCCCGATGGCCGCTACGTGGCCTTTGAATCCGAGGCCACCCGGCTCGTCCCCGGCGACACCAATGACGTGCGAGACGTCTTCCTCCACGACCGGGGCGGCAGCGACGTGGACCTCTGGATCGAATCGGTCGCGCCGGTTCAAGCGCTGGCTGGGTACCCTCTGGTGCGGGGCAAGCCGACGGCTGTGCGGGTGGTGGTGGGCAAAAGCGGCGGGCCGGTTTCGAACGTCTCCCTTCGCCTGGACCACAACGGCCAGGCCCTCTCGAGCTTCTACGTGGCCGACCCGGCCAACCTGGACGCTCGTCGTTCGCTGATGCGCGATAACCTCGCCTACCCCCTCTCGTTTGTTGCCTCCGAAACCACCAAGACAGTCTACTTTTTCGGTGACGTTCTGACGCCGGCCACAGCAGGCCGCTACGAGCTGAGCGCCACGGTGGACCACCTGGGCGCCATCAGCGAGGCGGACGAGACGAACAACACCGCCGCGGCGACGGCCAGTGTCTACGAGACCAGCTGGCCGCCGGCGGCCGCCTCCCCCTACCAGGGGCTGCGCCTGGTGTACGTGCGGGCCGATTGGGGCGAGACGCCGCCGCTCGATTTCGCAAGCTACGCAGCCCAAGCCAGCACCTTTCTGCGCGGAGCCCTGCCTGTGGCTGCCGATCGCTTCGCCGCCGAGCGCCTCCCCACCTTCGTGGCCGACAGCACCGCTTACCGGGGCGACGATGGCAAGCTCGATGACGCCGAACTGCAATCCTGGTTGCTGAACCTGAACCAGAAATTGCTCCTCTCCCGCCCAAACGCCGACGGCTTTGTCGCCGTGGTTCCAGACAACTGGTTCCAGAACTACACCACTGGATGTCAGGCTTGCGAGGGGCTGTTCTATACGTCCACTCAACTTGGGCTGGCGCAGCTCAACGATTACGGGGACATCGCCCGTTACCAGCCCTCGGCCCACGAGCTGGGCCACGCCTTTGGCCTGTGCCTGGATTGCGAGCAGTACAATTTCTTCTGCAACCCCGATATCGTGGACGGGGTCGGCAACGCCGTGTACGATGGACTCTGGGTGGAGGCGCGCCGGCTGATGCATTATTCGCAAGGGTGGCCGGTCTACTCTTTCATGGGGGCCGTGGGGAACTACACCTACTGGGTGGACGCCGATTCCTACGGTAAGCTTCTGGATAACCGGCGGATACTGGGCAGCTTATGGCAGGCAAGCGCAGAGAGTTCGCCCGGCAAAGCGATCCTGGTCGCCGGCGCGCTCTTCGATGATGGCCACATGGAGCTCGCTCACTGGTACGTGCTGAACGATGCGCAGGTGGACGAACTGGTGCCAGGCGACTACCGCCTGCGCTATCTGGATGCAGATGGCCGGGAGCTAGCGGCGCTGAGCTTCGCCCTTTCTCTCACCGTGGAAGGGAACACGATGAAACAGGTGCCTTTCGCCTTCCGGGCACCGTACGTGCCCGGTACGGCGCGCATTGTGATCGGCCGGGACGCAACCGAGATCGCCTCCAGGACCGTCTCGGCACATGCGCCGGCCGTTACGGTGACATCCCCCAACGGGGGAGAAATCCTTGCGGACAAAACTACCGTCTCTTGGAACGCTGCGGATGCGGATGGCGACAGCCTGTCCTTCACCGTCCTCTACAGCCCCGATGGCGGTGGCACCTAGAACGCTCTGGAGACCGGCCTGACCGCTCCCCCTTACGTGTGGGATCTATCAGGCCTGCCGCCAGGCAGTCAGTACCGCGTCAGGGTGCTGGCAACCGACGGGTTCCACACGGGCGAAGATGCATCTGACGGCCCGCTGACCGTCATCGGTCACTTCTACCTTCCCGTCGTCCTGCAGGCCTACCGGTAGCAGGCCTACGGAAAGCTGAAAAACTGCCGAGGAGAGCGGCAGGTCTTAGGGTAAACCGATGGAACCGGCCTGGCAGTCCGCGTTCTGCTCAGACAATCCAAGACAGGCCGGTTCCGAGGTGAGTACGCTGCAAGCGACATGTGCCGATATCGTGCTGCCGGAAGGTCTGCCCTTCTACTGCAAGGCACCTGAGGGGGTGAGCGAGAAGCTGGGCCCGGCAGGGCTGCTCGAGCCTTATTGCAAGCGCCTGGCGGCCATACCTTTGCCCTGGTGCGCAGCACGACCGCCAGGATTGGCGGGCTGAGCACTGCTCTAGGGCGTGAGCCAGGCCACAGGGGAGAGCTGCTGGAGTGGAGCGTTGCACGGGCGGCGGCAAGCGAGCAAGGATCTCTAGTGCACAATCAGGTAGGTTCCTTAGCAACAATGATGAGGGCAAGCACACCCTTGCCCAGGGCCTCTACCTTGGCACAACTGCACTGCAGAAAGGCCACCGCCGGCTCACTGACCGGGTGCCCTTTCAGGAAGCGCAGGCAGATGGCTTCCTCGCCCTCGCCTTCATCGCTCTGCCAGCGCGCCAGCAAGCCACAGCAGGCCAGAGCCTTGGGATCAGGATCATCTGCGGCGGCCAACTGTTCCACCAGGCGCAGGGGCTTCCCCTTCCGGGACCAGATGTGCAGGCAAGACTTGGCCGGGCGACTCCGCCAAGTCTTCTTGCCAAAGGTCAGCACCAAACAGCTATGCGCACTGGCCAGGCGGATCAGCCGGTCGTGACTGCTTTTTTCGCCGATTTGCCAGATTTGGACTATCGACCTACCGTTAAGGTGGCTGGAAGCGCACTGCCAGGAGCACCAGCCTGGCTCTGATCCTCTCGGGTCCCACCTGGCACTGGCCAAGAGAACCTGGCAGCGACGCAGGACAAAGGCATCCGAGGAACGCAGGCCCACTTGCAGCCTTTCCCGTTCCTCATCCGCTAGCGCTCGCACGCATAGCAGTCACTCCAAGCTAGCGCCATTCCTGCTCCAGGCACCTCCCAAGCTCTCCTGCCTCCACCAGCCACAGATCTCGTCTCTGCAGCCCGCCTATGTGTCCGCCGCCACGGCATCGGGCTCAGGCCGCTGCTGAAGCCGCGCCTACCTCTCCAGGAACACCACCTTCCCTCACCTCGGGCTGGTTGCCCTTCCACGGGCCGACGCAGTGCCCCCTTTTCCTTGACCTGCTCCACCACCCTGCGGTTCATAAGCCCCGCATCCAGGTTCACCACCTTCCTCGATGGTGGTAGCCGGCTCAGGAGGGTCAGGGCCACCTCCACCTCGTCCACCTCTTTCACCGCCTCCTAGGCCAAGATGCAGGCTCTTCCGTCCCCGGGCATCACCAGCACCTGCAAACCCTCTTCCCCCTCCCGCTTGCTCCGCCGCAGCGTATTGCCGCCAAGGCCCACAACCTGTTCGCTCACCCGGTCGCCCAAGGACTCAGCCAGCGCCGCACCATCCACTTGCAATCCACTCCCACACGCTCCCGCAGCGCTTGCCAGTGCCTGTGTCCCCGCTTCCATATGCCGTGCAACGAGCTTTCCCCCTCCAAAGCTCCGGCCAGCAACTTCGCCAAAACCACCACCTGAGCGCGGATGCGGCCGTGCCTGCGCCGGCCATCAGGCAACTTCCTGAGCCGCTCCAGAACCGACCTCGGCCCACTGCTCTCGCATACTCCCCTCGCCTCCACCTGAGCCAACTCTCCCTCCACCGCCTCTGCT
Organism: Anaerolineae bacterium; assembly: GCA_028275325.1. Taxonomy (GTDB): domain Bacteria; phylum Chloroflexota; class Anaerolineae; order DRVO01; family DRVO01; genus JAPWUW01. The sequence continues at coordinate 16,600 of JAPWUW010000023.1, forward strand.
ACACTGACAGAACTTTGAAAAGCCCTGGTCAGCGCGCAACTGCGCGACTCGGTTGCATCTTATGTGGGCGAGTTTGGTGAGCAGTGTGTTGGGGCTGACGAAGTGGGCTGCACCGGCAACCTGCATGGCATCACAGCCCGTGAACCTCATAGAGCGGGGCAGGGCGTTGGCCGCGTTCGTCCAGTTGCGCTCGAGGATGGCCAGGCGCATGGAGAGGGAGTAGCGGCATTGTCCCTACTGCGGCAGCACGGTGACGAGCAAGTGGGGCAGCTACAGGCGCCATCCCTGGCATCTGGATGGCCGCAAGAAGGTCGTTGTGCCTCAGCACCGCTGCCTTGAGTGCGGGCGCACCTGCAGCGAGGAGAGCGTGCAGTTGCGGCGCAGCTGCGCCGCAGTGGAGTCGACAGCTGGCTGCATTTGGGCTGCTCGACGCCCAGGGTGGCGGAATGGCTGCTCTCCTGGATTGGCAACTAGGAGCGCTACCTGATGTGGCGGGTGCCGGGCAGGTGGAGGGAGGGCAAGGGCCTTGCCGGCTTTCGGCGAGCACGGTAGGACGGTGGCTGGATGAGGGGGGCGCGGCTGCGCCGCGGGGCCAAGCGAGTGGCGTTTCTTTTGGCTGACAGGGCCAGCGGCGTGAACTTTGCGCCCTTTGTGGCGCTGGGCGAGGAGAGCCACAGGCACTGGCAGGGCTTGTTCGAGCGGGCGCGCACACCTGGGCTGGGGCTGGAGGAGCTGCGAGGGTTGACAAGCGACTGGGCAGGAGGGCTGCTGGTCCACCTGCGGCGGGGGCTACGCTACGCGAGGGGTCGTGTGAAGCGGCTTGAGCGGCGAGCAGGG
>JAPWUW010000237.1 GCA_028275325.1 Anaerolineae bacterium
AACTTCGTCGCCTTGCTGTCGCAACTGTGCCACATAGACAGTAAGATAGTCTCCGGGGGGTAGTTGGATTACTAAGAACGACACAATAGAAATGGCAAAAAGCGTAGGGACAAGCATCAACAGCCGCCGGGCAATATAGCCAATCACTGCTTGCCTCCACGTCAGACAGCCTGGTGTGCCCGGAATGAGCATTGGAGGGCTCGGGGGGTAGTGATATCCCGATCACTACCCCCCGAGTGCCTAAGCGTGCTTCTCTGGTTCCTCCCAATACCAAGTCGCATCGTCGATGATGTGTTCGTAGCCTGTGCTACAACAATCCCAGGGGTAGCCGGGGTGGATTCCTTTGAGCCCGTTCTTCACCACCTGGATCTGTGGGATATCACCAAAGTATCCTGGCGAAGGCAGCTCCTCTGCCCAGATGTCCAGTATCTTCCAGAAGAGCTCCTTTTGCTTCTCCTGATCGGACTCAGCGAGGAGCTGGTCATAGAGCTCCCAAATCTGCCAGATCCAATGGCCGGCTGGTGGCTCCTCCGCAATAGGATTCTTCGGGTCCATCTTCCATGCTGTCCAGGCATTGCACCACGGGCGGTCATTGATGTTGGTGTGCTTGATCCATATTTGTGGGTCAGCCAGCGGCACCAGGTTGCGATCCATTAGCGAGGTGGTGCACTCAACGTCGTTTGTACGATGCATGTCAATGGACAAGGTTCGGTCCACTGCCTTGACGTTGATCTCAAAGCCCAATTCCTTGAAGTAGTCTATAAGCATCAAGTCCATATCAGTCGCTTTGGTGATAGCAAGCAACGTCCAGCGAATGCGCTCGCCACTGCCATCGTTCCAGAGCCGGTAGCCATCAGCGTCGCGCTCGGTGTACCCGAGGGCATCGATCAGTGCGTTGGCTCGATCCGGGTCATAGTCAAGGTACGCGCTAGCGAGCTTCGGATAGTGGTATGGCGAGTCCTTCGGGGGCACATACTGTGTAGGTGTCGCTCTGCCTGCGCCATAGAACATCTCGATCATTGTCTCGCGATCCACGCACAGAGAAGCGGCAATGCGGAAATCCCTCTCTTGGAAGAGCTTGCGCAACCGCTGGTCTTTGCACGTCATATTGAAGTGAATGCCGTACACAGCTGTCCGCCGCCATAACTGCACTGTGTAGTCGCCTTTCTCCTCGTTCTCCTTCAGGACTGTGAAATCTCGGGCGAAATCAAAGTGACGAGATTGACAGTCAATCTCGCCGTTGGCAGCCCACATGACAAAGACTTGGGGATCCTGGAACACGCGGAAGGTGAGCCTATCTATGTAGGGAAGCTGATTGCCCGCGGTGTCTACCTCCCAGAAGTATGGGTTGCGCACATAGGTTACGAGCTCGTCGCTCCAGGCATTCTGTGGCACCCACGGCCCGTGTATCGGGCGTTCGACGTTGAAGTGGTAGCTGTTTTTGGCCGAGAACAGTTGCGACCAGTCATCCAAGTTAGCGGCCTTGACTGCTTTGTCGAGCTCTTCCTTGTCGGCGAAATCGACGTGAAACTGCTTCAAGTAGTGGGCAGGGACAGCGGTTCCGAGGCTCAGCACAATGCCACCTGCAAGGTAGAAGAGAGCATTTGGACTCTGGAACTTGAACTTCACCGTATAATCATCCGGCGCTGTCACCTGCATCGGGACCGGCTTGCCCTCGACCATGCTGGTGCACCACTTGGGGACTGCTGGGGTGAGCTTCTCGTTCATGAGCACGTGCTGGTACCACCAAAGGAAATCATTGGCGGTAAGTGGTGCCCCATCCGACCAGCGCAACCCTTTGCGCAGATGGAAGGTGTACTCGGTGGCATCTTCGCTCATCTCCCAGGATTCAGCCATACAAGGTACAACGTTCAGCTCATGATTGATACGGATAAGAGATCGGTCCACCATTTGCCCGACATTGTAGGTGTCCGCTTGTCCGGAAAACCCCTTGCGGATGGTCCCGCCGTAGTTGCCGATGCCGTCCAATCCCTCAACAACAAGGGGATTCTGCGGTAGCCGCTCTTCCACTGGCGGCAGCTTCCCTTGCTTCACCAGTTCTGCCAGCATGGGCGCTTCGTTGTACTTAGCGGGCGGTGCTGCGGGGGTTGGGCTGGCTTCTGCTACAGCAGTGGGCGCAGTTGTCGGCGTGGGCGGTGCCTCAGTGGGTACTGCCGTCGGAGTTGCAGTGGGGGCTGGGGTCGCGGCGCGGCAAGCACCTGCAGCCAGAGCGGCTGCACCAAAGGAAGCCAACTTCACGAACTCCCGTCTGGTCACCATGCCGTTTGCCATCTCAATCCCTCCTTTGGGAACGGAAGTAGATCCCAACAGAGAAAAACCGGCACAAAACTCCAAGCGCTTGGCCAGAGCGGGCAATAACGGAGCAGCATTGATTGCAGCGCTACAGTTATCTGCGGTGCCTTATCTCAGTTCCTGCTCCCCTTGACCTCCTAGGCTCCAAGTGCAGAGCATATCTCAGCGTAAAACCCCAATGCAAACTAGAACTTCTTGGCCAAAGGGTAGCATACGGTGAGCAGCTAGGTCAAATCCACGTGTAACAGTTCACGGTCAGGGGGAGGAGTTTGGGATTGTGCGCAGAGGGGCAGGATAGGGAATGGTTACGGGCAATGGACAGGCAGCTGGAACGAGCGACTCGAGGGGAACTGCTGGCGGTGATCGCACGGCAGCAAAAGGAGATCGAGGCTCTGCGGGTCAGGGCGGCTGAGCTGGAGGCACGGCGCTGGGATGAGGCACAGGCCGAAGTGAACCGCGCCTGGCTGCCTTACTACCGGCTTCTCACGGAGGACGTCGCGCCGTACACGAGCGGCGAGGCCCTTGTGGACAAGCTTGGGCTGGCCTGGCGCGGGCTGCCGGGTGGCCCAAACCGGCCGCCAACTAGGCAGCTCACGCCGGAGCTCAAGGAAAAGGCCTGGCAGTTCTTCCGGGCCATAGGCTTGCCGCGCGCCTGACGGGACCCGCTATCCATGGGCGCGGCCGCAGAGGGGGAGATAGCTTGATCAGGCTCACACGGCGCGCGGCCCTCGCCCTCTTCAGCGCCTGCATCCTGGGGCCACTGGTATCCTGCAGTGCTGCGCCTTCGCCCCCGGCGACGCCGGGCAAGACTGCCGCATGGCAAGAGCAGGTCATGGAGGCCAAGATGAAGGTAAATGAGATCAGGGTCGTATTTGACAACGGCATGCACAACGCCTTCACCAGCATCGCCTGGTTCCGAGGCGCACCGTACGTCGCCTTCCGCTGCGGGGTCGATCACGTCTCGCCAGAGGGGAGGGTCCTCGTCCTGCGTGGGAACGCCGAGGGCGATTACTGGCAGCCAGTGGCGAGCATTTACGCCGGCGCGGACACGCGCGACCCCAAGCTCCTGGTGACGGAAAAGGGCCTCTACGTCTACTGCTTTGCGCGCAAGCGGGAGGGTGAGGCCTACACCTACACAAGCGGCTACGCCTTCAGCGAGGACGGCGACTTCTGGCAGCCGTGGGTTGCCGTCGAGCGGGATTGGATCTACTGGCGCCCGGAGCGGTTCGGGGACACCTGCTATGTCGCCGCTTACTCCACCGATCGCCTGGGGCGCGTCCGGCTGCTGCGTTCCGCAGATGGCGCCAGCTGGCAGGATATCTGCGTGCTGGTCGATGACGAGCCAAACTACGCCAATGAGGTTGCCCTCGCGATGGAACCTGGCGGCAGGATGTGGGCGCTCATCCGCAGGGATCGGGGCAGTGGCCGGCCCCTTTTCGGCTGGGCCGATGCGCCGCATGCGGATTGGCACCTGCAGGAACTGCCGCTGAAGCTGCAGGGCCCCTACATGTGGATCGCCAGGGGCAACATTTACATCTCCGGCAGGTGGTACCATGCCTCTGGCCTGGTGAACACGGCCATCTTCCTCATGCGGGAAGGGGCGCCCACGCCGCTTTACGTCCTGCCCAGCGGGGGCGACACCTCCTACATGGGGGCCTGCGCCATCCCCGGCAGCGAGGAAAGGCACTGGTGGCTCACGTACTATTCGAGCCACGCCTACCTGGTGCGCGGCAAAACGCAGCGCTCGGCCATCTACCTTGCCGACGTGAGCTTTGAGTGAGCCAGAGGGCGCCACAATCCACCTTAGCGCAAGCGCAGGGGGCGCGGGCCAGGTAGGTCTAACCCGCGTCCCCTCTGCTTTCAGCGTCTTTGCCCGAGAAAGCAGCTGGCGTCAGGTTTATGCTGCCGGGTGTCCGCTCGACTGATCGGCCGCCCACAGGCAGCTATCATGGCGACGACATGTACCAGAAAATGTAGATGCCTTGCTGTGCTCAAGCATCCTTCAAGCTCCTAGGCGTGTGCGCGCCCTACGGGCTTGGGGCACACTGTGCTTTGTGCAACGCACGGCATCTGAGCTTGTCTGAGGGATAAACCAGGCAGAGCAGGCTGCTAGGGCACAAGAAACACCGCGCCACAAAGCGCGGGCCCGGCCAATGCCTGAATTGCCCAGCATGGCCATCAATACCGCGTCTGGGTGCCCGGATGACTGGTTCTGC
>JAPWUW010000238.1 GCA_028275325.1 Anaerolineae bacterium
CAGCTATTGGCAATACGGGTGTAGTAGGCACGCTTCTTGCCTCCACCAAAGCATGCAACGGGTGCGATTACTTTCCGCCTATCGCCAGGGCCTTTGCAGCCATGGCCCTGGCAGCAGCAATGACGTTCGCGTTGGCCTCGTAAGCCCGTGTTGCTGTCAGCAAGTCCACCATCTCGGTAACAACGTCCACGTTTGGGTACGTGACATACCCGCTGTCGTCGGCATCTGGGTGAGCTGGATCGTACACGCGCTGGCCGGGAGATGGGTCAGTCTCGACACGAACGACCCGCACGCCCAACGCCACAGAAGCAGGAGCTGGGCGAGGCCCTCCTACAACGGAGAAGCTCGTCTTCTCCCCCTCGACCGGCGTAGCCCGAAACACAACGCGGCGGCGCTGGTAGGGGCCCTGCGGGCCCGTGGTATGGGCGTTGGCGATGTTTCCGGCAATGACGTCCATCCTCAGCCTCTCGGCGGTGAGCGCGGAACCACTTACGCGCAGCACGGTGCCAAAACCCATCCCTCTCACCTCCTTGCGCTCAAGCGTTATGCCCTTTTAGGGCAAGAGCCAACGCAGTCGGCCCATCTGGGCGAATGAGGGCGTGACCCGCGAACTCCGGGTCTCTGCCGCCCCCCGCTTCGTTGGCTATGATCCAGTACGTATACGTCACAAAGTTAGGGTCCAGTCGACGCGCGACATGGTCATACGCTCCCAGAACGGCCTCAATCTGACTGCGCTGGTCTACCCCCGGGCCAAGGTGGGTGCCGCCCTCAGTGCCAATCATCGGTAGGCAGCGGCCGAGCTTGGCCCGCATGATTGCTTCATACTGACGGAAGCGCAGGAACCCATCCGGGTCGGACAAGGGTCTGGGGCCGGTGTAGTTGTGCACCGCTAACCATGTGTGGTTCAACAGCTCCCCCTCTCCCCGGCGCAGCAGCTCATCGAGAACGCGGCTCAGGTAGAGCCGGTCATCAAACTCGCCCTGTGGGCTAAGCGCGCCTAACCCAGGATACCCGCCGCCTGCAATGACCTGCCTTGCCGCGGGCAACCACAGGTCGACATAACGCGCCGGATCTGGTGGCTGGCCTTTGGTCTCGAGAAGAAGGTTTGGCTCGTTGTACAGCTGAAAGTAAGGTACACCTAGGCTGACATAGTGCCGCACCATAGCTGCGAGGTCGCCTTCTATGGGCTGCAGGCCGTCGGTGTAGACTCGCATCACCGGCATAATCCCGTTCTCAACAAGCCGTTTGACCAGATAATCGTTGTCCCCGATCCTGGCATTGTCATTTAGGAAGACAACCCATTTCATGCCCATGCGCACGGCTTCGGCCACGAAGCGATCGACGACTTCGGGCGAGGAGCGCAACGTCGGTATCCAGTGCACGCCACGCCCATTATCACCGGCGGGGCGTGGCATGTTCTCGGCTGACAACACTTGATTCTGTGTCGGCGTTAGCCTCGGACAAGGCTCAGCTCCCGGTGCCGGTGGCACGCTGGCCGCCCGTGCCGCTTCGCCAGCCACGGGCGCGGTCTTGGGGAGCTGTTCCGCTGGGGTACGCGGTGTGCGTGCTGGCTCCAAAACAGGCTCTCCTGGCACCCCTGTAGACGAAAGGCCTCGCAGCAGCGCCTGCCGTGCGGCAGGCACGAATAGGTAAGCTGTATCTGCTTGTCGTCGGGCGTAGGCGCTCAGTGCCCGCGAGAGCGCCAGAGCGAAGGCGCCGCTCTCTTGGGCGGATGCAGCGCTGAGCATACCGCCATACGCTGTGGGGCCAACCCTGCCCTGTTCTGCACTCCTGACCGGATCTGGCACTCCTTGTGCCTCCTTTGAGCCACTTGATACCAGACACGCCGAAGCGACGCAGTAAAGCGCGCGTGAAACCTGCGTAAACTGCGCGTAAACGCGGCGACGGCTCCTATTTACGGGCTGTTTACGCAATGATCACGGCCGCTTTACTGCAGGCCTGCGCGCGTCGCCCTATAAACGGAATGGGCTTCTCGGAGGGAAAACCAGTGATCGAGGTCACCCGGCTGGACGGCTCGCGCCTTATTATCAACAGCGAGCATATCCGCAGTGTCGAGGCAAATCCCGACACGGTGATCTGCTTTGTCGATGGCAAGCGCCTTGTGGTGTTGGAGCAGCCGCAGGAGCTGGTGGGAAAGGTAATTGAATTCAGGGCACGCATCCTGCGCGCTGCCAGCTGTTGCAGCTGAGCGCGTATGGTTGCAGGAGCGTAGGGGAAATGGAAATCTCGACTGTCATCGGTCTGGTCTTTGGCTTTGCCGCCCTTCTGGTTGCCTTCGTAATGGAGGGCGGAAACCCGGTTGGGCTGATCCAGCCCTCAGCGGCACTGATCGTTTTCGGCGGGACGATTGCCGCCGCCCTCACGAGCTTCCCGCTTAAGACTGTGTTGCTCCTGCCCAAGTTATTGATCCTCAGCATAAAGCCACCAACTTTGGACGCTCACGGCACGATTGACCTCATCGTCCGGCTGGCTGACAAGGCCAGGCGGGAAGGGCTCCTTGCGCTGGAGGAAGAAGCACGGCGTATTGAGGATTCGTTCCTGCAGCGGGCGATCATGCTTGTCGTCGACGGCGTCGAATCGGAGGTGGTGCGCTCGATCTTGGAGAGCGAAGTGGCGGCAATGGAGAAAAGACACCAACAGGGCTATGGCCTTTTCGAAGGGATGGGCGGTTATTCCCCCACCATGGGCATCATCGGGACAGTGATGGGCCTGGTGAGCGTCCTGAGCTCACTCGAAGAGCCCGAGGGTTTGGGCGAGAAAATTGCCGTCGCCTTTATCGCGACTCTCTACGGAGTCGCATTCGCAAACCTGGTCTGGTTGCCAATAGGCAAGAAGCTGCAGACCTTCAGCCGCAAGGAGGCCCACATCCGCGAGATGATGATCGAGGGTGTCCTGGCGGTACAGGCAGGTGAGAACCCCCGGGTGATCCGCGAGAAGCTGGAAACCTTCTTGGCCCCAGCCGAGCGTGGTGGAGCAGCGCATACTGCCGGCGCTGAGGCCACAGCAACTGCGAGCGCTGCTGCTAGAGCTTAGGTGCATGGCCTGGAGTGCGCATGGCCCCAAAACGCTCCGAGCACCAAAGCCACGAGAACACGGAGCGATGGCTCCTCACATACTCAGATATGATAACGTTGTTGCTCGTGTTTTTCATAGTGCTGTACAGCATGGCGAACACAGACCTAAAAAAGTTCGCTGCGCTGGCTCAGAGCATGTCAAGGGCATTCGGCGGCTCTGGAGGTGGCCTCATAGTTGGGCTGGGCAGTGGCAATTCCGGTGCTCCAGCGCCTATCCTGTTCAGCACGTTGCCGCGGCAGCAGCAGGATTTCCTGAGCGTCAGCGCAGAGCTTGCCGACTTTGCCGAGCACGCGGGGCTGACTGGGCAGATCGCTGTCAACATGAGCTACGAGGGAGTGATCATAAGCCTATCCGAAGCGCTCCTTTTTGAGCCCGGGTCGGCTATGCTCACAGAGCAAGCAAAGCAAGCCCTGCGATCCGTTGCGGAAGTTCTCAAGGAGTTACCAAACCCCGTGCGCGTCGACGCTCACACAGATAACGTCCCGCCGGATAACGGCTTATACCCAACAAACTGGGAGCTCTCAGTGGCAAGAGCAGTCACGGTTGTGCGGTTCCTCGCGGAGCAATGCGGCATAGACCCGGCGCGCCTGGGGGCTGCCGGCTACGCCGATGGCAAACCGCTTGTGCCAAATGATACGCGCGAGCACCGTGCCATAAACCGGCGGGCTGAAATCGTGATTCTCTACCCAGTGGAGCAAGGGAAGATGGACTTTGCGCCGGCAATGCAGCTAGCAGCAACACGCAACGCGGCTCAGATACCAGAAAGGAGCAAGTAGACAGATGGCAGCACTGCTGAAGCCAAGGATGCTTGTGCCACTGGCCGCGGCAGGCCTGATGGGCCTATTTGTGGCCTACATTCTCTTTGCTCCGCCGACAATGTGGAAGCCAGTTTACGTGCAGTTCCAGAGCGGGACCCCGGCAGAGGCTCAACAGGCGGTGCCATCGCCAACACCGGAGCCGAGGCGCGCCTTCGCGGTGGCCTACCGGCCCGGGCAGGGTATTCTCTACGACTTGGGGCAGAAAATCGTGAACCTGGCCGAGCCGGGTGGCAGAAGGTACCTGCAAGTGGGGATAGTGCTCGAGTGTCTGCCGGACGACCCCGCGTTCTACGAGCTAAAGGGGGAGGCGAGGAAGAAGGCCGAGGAAGAGGCGATGCACGAGCTCGATGCCCTGAAGCCGGCCCTGAATGATGCCATCATCTCGATCCTGACGAGCAAGACCTTCGCTGAGATCTTCACAGTTGAGGGCAAGAGCCAGCTCAAGCAAGAGATAATGGCCGAGGTCAATGGCCTCCTGGGCTACGATAAGGTAGCAGCTGTCTACTTCACTGAGTTTCTGGTGCAGTAGGCACCCCAGTTGGGAGGACGGAGCCAGCTTAGATGGAGCCGGATCGGCCGCTGACACAGGAAGAGATAGATGCGCTGCTCAAGGC
>JAPWUW010000239.1 GCA_028275325.1 Anaerolineae bacterium
GGATGTGGTGAGCGCGGAGGACTACGCGGAAGGCGTGATGCACAAGCTGAACACCGACAAGCCTGAGGTCTACGAGGCGCTGGTTGCCGGTGTGACGGCCGTAGCCGATGCCATTCACAAGGACAAGGTGAACCCGACACCGGATACGGCGCAAGCGCTTGGGCAGATGGGGCCGATGCTCAAGACTGGTGCCATTGCCATGGAGTTCACAGGCGGCTGGGCCATCTGGCCGCCGCTGCCGGAGGAGATGAAGTTCGGCATTGCGCCCAACCCGCTGGCCAAGACGCGTGGCAAGCAGGTCTGGGTGGACCCGGTGCAGATCACATCCACGACCAAGTACCCCAAGGAGTCCTGGGAGTTCTGCAAGTACCTTGTCTCAGCGGATGAATCCTGGGATATCCAGATCGAGCACCGCACCGTTGTGCCCGCCTGGCAGCCAGCACTGCCCAAGTACGTGGATCGCTGGGGCGGGAGCCTTGTGCTTAGCAAGGACGAATACCAGAAGTTCCTGAGCCAGTGCCTGGAGCAGGCGACCAACGACGTGCCCTGCCACGTGCTCGTTGGCTGGGCTGCGGCGAGGGACACGTTCATTGCCGAGCTGCAGCCGGTTTGGCTGGGCACAAAGAGCCCGAAGGAGGCTGTGGACACGCTGATCCCGCTCGTGAACGAGAAGTTCCAGGAGAAGCTGCAGGAGCTGCAGCTTGCCTTCCACGAGGAGCCGGTGTTTGGGCTGAACGGGGCGACGCTGCTTGCCTCCCTGAACGGCTGCGAGGGCTGCAGCGCCTCCTCCGGCTGCAGTGGCCACTGCGCTGGGTGCAGCAAGGAGTGCGCGAGCAAGAAGGCCTGAGCGCAAGGGCGCTGGCGGGGTGGGGGCGCGCAGCGCTCCCACCCCGCGCGAGCTCTGGGGGAGGCATCTGGAGGCAGAGGGGTAGATGGCGGTAGAGGCGCAGCTTAGCAGGATTCAGGAGCAGGTGCGTGCGAGGCCGCGCGGGGCGCTGAGCCCGCAGGCGCGGCGGGAGGAGCGCTTTTTCTTCCTTTTCATCTCGCCCTGGATACTGGGGTTCATTGTCTTCACAGCCGGGCCGATCCTGGCCTCGCTTTTCTTCAGCTTCAACATCTACGATGCGATACAGCCGCCGCGCTGGGTTGGGCTGGCCAACTACCGCAACCTCTTCCGGGACAGGCTCTTCTGGCAATCGCTGCGGGTGACGTCGCTTTACACGGCCGGGGCGGTGCCGCTGGGCATAGTGCTGTCCATGGCCATTGCCCTTGTGCTCAACCGCAACATCCGGGGCGTCTCGGTTTTCCGGACGATCTTCTACCTGCCCTCGGTGATCTCGGGGGTGGCCGTCTCGCTGCTTTTCATGTGGATCTTCAACTCCGACTTTGGGCTTCTCAACTACCTGCTGTGGAAGCTTTTCCACATCCGCGGGCCGGCCTGGATCATGAACGAGCGCTGGGTGATCCCCTCGCTCATCCTCATGAGCATATGGGGCATTGGCGGGGGGATCATCATCTACCTTGCCGGGCTGCAGGGGATCCCGACGGAGCTTTACGAGGCGGCGGAAATAGATGGTGCAAACTGGTGGAGCAAGCTGCTGAGGATCACGTTGCCGATGATGACGCCGGTGATCTTTTTCAACCTGGTGACGGGGATAATTGGCTCCTTCCAGGTCTTCACGCAGGCTTACGTGATGACTGGGGGCGGGCCGCACAATGCCTCGCTCTTCTACGTGCTCTACCTTTACCGCAATGCCTTCTACTACTTCAAGATGGGCTACGCCTCCGCGCTGGCCTGGGTGCTTTTTGCCATAGTGCTCGCGCTCACGCTGCTTGTCTTTCGCTCCTCATCGGCGTGGGTGTACTACGAGGCGGTGCGCGGCTGAGGGGGTGAGGGATGGAAGTGGCGGCAGCGCGCGGGCAGCTGTTTCTGGCGGGCAGGCGGCTCATCCAGAGCAAGAGGCGGCGCAAGTTGCTGGGGGACCTGCTTGCGTATGCGGTGCTGCTCCTTTTGAGCGTCGTCATCCTCATCCCGCCGCTGTGGATGCTCTCGACGGCGCTCAAGGCGGATGGGGATGTCTTCCTCTACCCGCCGAAGTGGATTCCTGTGCCGCCGCACTTTGAGAACTTCCGGCGGGGGCTGACTTTTCGGCCTTTTGGGCGCTACTTCCTGAACACGGCGATCATCACCAGCCTGGCCGTGCTTGGGCAGCTCATTTCCTCGCCGCTTGTGGCCTACGGGTTTGCGCGGCTGCGCAGCCGCTGGCGGGACCCGCTTTTCATCCTGGTGCTTTCGACGATGATGCTGCCCTCGCAGGTGACGATGATCCCGGTGTTTGTGCTCTTCCGGCTGCTGGGGTGGGTGGACACCTTCAAGCCGCTGGTTGTGCCCAACTACTTTGGCAGCGCCTTTTTCATCTTCCTGATGCGGCAGTTTTTCATGACTATCACGCCGGAGCTGGACGATGCGGCCAAGATCGATGGCTGCGGCTACTTCGGCATCTTCACGCGCATACTCCTGCCGCTGGCCAAGCCGGCCCTGGCGACGGTGGCCATTTTCAGCTTCATGTGGAACTGGAACGACTTCATGGGCCCGCTCATCTACCTGAGCAGCGAGAGTAAGCTGACACTCACGCTTGCGCTCAGCCGATTCACCGGCCAGTACGGCCAGACGGCCTGGAACCTGCTCATGGCCGTCTCGCTCGTGACGGTGACCCCATGCGTCCTGCTCTTCTTCTTCGCCCAGCGCTACTTCATCCAGGGCATCGTCATCACCGGCGTCAAGGGCTAGGCCACGGCCTCCGGAGAAGCCGTCCTGGAAGCGGTATCATGCCGGCCACCTGGCTCAAGTACGGGCGGGCAGTGGAGGAAATCGTGCTCGAGCACCCCAAGCTCTTCCCCTCCTACCATATCGGCGCCTTCGAGGCTCTATCCCTGCCGCGCCAGTACCAGGCCGGGCGCTGGGTGGACAACTGGGGCACCGTCTGGGACAACGTCGCAGAGGGCCTGGACTCCCATCCTGTGGACGATGAGGCCCCGCTGCGGGACTGGTCCAGGCTAGCGGGCTATCGTGCCCCCGACCCGGAGACGCAGGACGACTGGGTGGGCCCGGTGGACTGGCAGGAGCGGGCCAGGCGGTTGGCGCAGGCGCGGCAGCAGGGCCAGCTCGCCTCCGGCAGCCTCAACCATGGCTTCATGTTCATGCGACTCCATTATCTGCGCGGTTACGCCAACCTGATGCTCGATATCGCAACTGGAGATCCCCGTCTGGATCAGCTGGTGGCCCTGGTGCGGGATAGAGCGGTGGCTATCGTGCGTCGCTGGCTGGAGCTGGGGGCCGAGATCATCTTTGCTGGCGACGACATGGGCACGCAGAAAGCTCTGCCAATCAGCCCGGCCTCCTGGCGGCGCTATATCAAGCCCGCCTACCAGGCCATTGTCGCTCCCTGCAAGGAGGTGGGCATCCCATTCTACCTGCACAGCGACGGCCACATCCTTGAGATCATCCCCGATCTTGTGGAGTGCGGCGTCACGGCTATCAACCCCCAAATTCGCGCCAACGGCCTGGAGGGCCTCAAGAAGGTGGCCAAAGGCAAGGTCTGCATCAACCTGGACCTGGATCGTCAACTCTTCCCCTTCGCGAGCAAGGCCGAGATACAGGAACACATTCGCACGGCGGTGGAGGCGCTCAACTCGCCGCGCGGCGGGCTGATGCTAACGGCGGAATGCGAGCCGGATGTGCCGCTCGAGAACATCCGGGCCATCTGCGAGACTCTGGAGGAAGTTGGGGCAGGGCCTGCCTAGAAATCGCTGCGCACCTCCCAGCATGAAGGCGGCGAAGTGGCCCCACGAGCCTCTGGACCGTGTGCGCGAAGCGTGCCATCAGGGCAGAGCCATGTTCCACAATCCACGGGCGAAGAGGTAGAATGCCGCTGAGTGGCATCTGAGCGATTGCTGGCCAGACCTGCACAGCTGCAGGCAGCACCGGGGCATTAAAGGGTCTTGTCCAGGAGGTGGCCGTTGGCCCGCAGCCGGTTCCTGTACGTATTCACCACGACCTCGACGTCCCCAAGGTGGCCGCGGCATAGCTCGTAGAGTTCGTCTGGTGTCACTTCGTGGTAGAAGTGCACGAGACGGTTGCGGTAGCCCGCAAGGAGCCGCAGGAGATGCGCCTCCTGCGCCGAGAGTGCCCCAAACCCCTCCAGCCTGGAGGCGATTTCCTTGTACTCGCTCACTCCCAGGCCAAACCCCTTGGCGCATATGTGATGGCCAAGGTCAAGAAGCGCCTCTAGAGCCCGCCGAAGGCAGGCTTCCGCCGCCCAGATATTGCGCCGGTCGGCCATGAAGTCCTGCTGCGTGGCAAGGGGCAGAGCACGGATCTACACCAGCATGCGCTCGGCCCGTGCAATCCTATCCGGGACTATCCGCCGCGAGATTCTGCCTGGGCTCATCCTCCACCTCGCAGGACGAGCTCCAGCCGTTCGCACTCCAGCGGCGCCAGGTCGCCGGCACGC
>JAPWUW010000240.1 GCA_028275325.1 Anaerolineae bacterium
CCACACCACGGGCCCCACTTTTCACCAGGCCGCAAAGCCCAGCTGAGAGCTGCTCGGCGTTACATTGAGCCCCGCGACCCGGGCTTTCGTCCGTGGCACACCCCAGCAAGAGATAGTCGGCACACTCTCCAGCACAACCCAGCGCAGCTGGAACGGTGCTCCATGTGCATTCCGAGAGGTCTGCCCGCTCAGGGAGCAGGTGGACAGTGGAAGCTGGATTTCACCCCTTCAGCCCTGTAAGGCTGATGCCACCCACTATGTAGCGCTGACCAGCAAAAAAGAGGATCACAACTGGCAACGTCGCCATGAAGGAGGCTGCAAAAGTCCGATCCCAATGGATCCACTGCTCATCGCGGAAAAGGGAGAGCCCTACAGTTATGGGATACTTCTTCCAATCGCTCAGGACCACAAGGGGCCAGGTGAAACTTGACCATTCTGACATGAATGTGAACAGCCCGATAGTAATAAGTGCTGGCTGAGCCAGAGGCAAGATAATCTGCCAATAAATGCGCAGCCGGCCGCAGCCATCGATACGGGCTGCATCCTCAAGCTCCATAGGTATATTCAGGAAGAACTGCCTGAGCATGAAGATGCCGTAGGCGCTAGCAAAGCCCGGCAGCACCACACCGGGCACGGTGTTCGCGAGCCCAAGGTTCCATACGATCAAATAAGTGGGGATGAGCAAGACCGAGTACGGGAGCATCATAGTGGCCAAGACAAGCACGAAAAGCACGTCACGGCCGGGAAACTCGACCCTGGCAAACGCGTACGCTGCCAGCGAATTGATGAGCGTCTGAGCAAATAGAACGATGCTAGCATATATGAGGCTGTTCTTCAGGTAGAGCCCGATCCTCCCCGTCCGCCACACGTAGACTATCGACTCCAAGCTAACGGACCTGGGTATAAGCGAGTAAGGCGAGGCTGTAAACTCCCTCGAACCCTTTATTGAGTTCACGACCATCCAGTAGTAGGGAAAGATCATGACTAGCGCCAACCCAACAAGGATCAAGTACAGCAACCCTTGGCGCACCAGAAACTTGCCCGAAAGACGTCTGTGCCCGCTTACAGCCTTCCGGCTGCGCGCTGCGGCCAAGGCTGAATGCTGAGCCATCCTTCGCTCCCTTACCAAGCCAGATAGAGCCTAGAACATTTGCTCAGAGCGGTACGTGCGCAGCTGCGCAATCACCAATGCGAACACCACCAAGAACAGCAGCCAGGATATCGCCGAGGCATATCCCATTCGGAAATACTGGAAAGCATTGCGGAAAATAATGAACTGCATCGTGGCTGTCGCGTTCCCAGGCCCGCCTCTAGTCATGATGTACACCTGGGTGAACACCTGGAAAGCAGCAATTGCCAAGGTCACTGTCACGAACAGGTTAACGTTGCGCAGGAGCGGAATCGTGACATACCGGATCTCCTGCCAGCGGTTTGCCCCATCCACCTTGGCGGCATCGTAGTAGTCTTGGGGGATATCGGCGAGCCCCGCAAGGTATATAACCGTATAGTAGCCGACTGTCTGCCACACACTCATGATCACTACAGATGGCAATGCGAGGTTTCGGTCAAAAAGCCAGTTCGGGCCGTGGATGCCCAGCACTCCAAGCATCTGGTTCAGCATCCCCTTGGGGCTATAAAGCCAAACCCAAATCAGGGCAACCACGACCATAGGGGTTATCGAGGGCAAAAAGTAGATCGTCCGAAATACGCTGCGCCCATAACGTGCGTGATGCCCCGCGAGAGCAAGCAGAAAGCCTACGACTGTTATGCTCGGAACCACACTCAGGACGTATAAGGTGGTGTTCTTCAAGGCTGTCCAAAAGACGTCGTCCCTGAACAATGCCTCAGTGTAATTGCGCAACCCAACGAAGGGCCTCACTTCCGATATAACGTCATACTGGAAGAAGCTGATGTAAAGGGAAATCGCTATCGAAATAACCGAGAAAACCAGGATAAAGCAAATTGCTGGCGCCGCAAACAAGTATCCAGCTATCCACTTCCTGGGCTGGCGCCAGAGGGGCCGCCGTACGCTCACTGCTCGTGTGCTGCCCAAGCTAGGCCTCCGCCATGTAACTTGTCCAGGTCAATGCTGAAAGAGGCCGACCGCAAAACTCACCTCTTGTGGGCTTGCGGTCGGCCTGCACCCTCAGTAGTTCAGACCCATCTACGCCCCGATGGCGCTCTTCCGGCGCTCGAGCACCTCAATCACCTTTCTTTCTGCCTCAGCCAGAGCTTCCTTCACGCCCTTCTGCCCAACCATGACCTGCTCAAGCTCGGTGCCGATCGCATCATTGGCTTCCGTGAAGCACGGGAAGAATGGGTACACCCCGCCAAGCTCAGCAACCACCGGCGTCTGCGCCAGCGCGGGGAACTGCGCAACCATTTTCTGCCAAGTCTCGCTCTCAAAGATAGATTTGTGCGGTGTGGTGCGCGCAGAGAGCTCAAACCGCTTGAGAAGCCCGGGCGGCGTCGTGCAGAAGCGCATGAGCTCGAACGCTGCATCCGGGTTCTTGGTCTTCTTCGGCAGGACAAACATGTTCGACCAGGTTGTTACCGCTGGCCTCTCGCCCATGGGGCCCTGCGGGAACGGTATCAGCCAGTACTTGAAGCCTGCCGGCGCATTGGCCGCTATCATCTTATGGCACCAGGTACCCCAGTGGACCATAGCGGTCTTGCCCTGCATGAAGAGCTGCGAATCTTGCCGCTCAGGAGATATCGGGAAGGAGACCTTGTGCGTATTGAGCAAGTCCAACTGGAATTGCACAACTTGTTCGCCACGCTCGTTGTTGAAGGTCGGTTTCGTGATCTCGCGATCGTGCAGGGCCCCTCCGTTGGTGTACATCCATGTGGCAAACCCCTCAATGTACCGCATGCTGCCAACCAGGAACCCTGCTTGCACGACTTCACCACCTTCTTCTTTGGTCAGCGCCTTTGCCACCCTCACGAAGTCATCCCAGGTCTTGATATCGGCACCCTTCGGGTCAAACCCTGCCTCTTCGAAAAGGCTGGAGTTCAGCGCGACCACAGATGAGTCTGGGCCTTCCCAGGGGACACCGTAGTACTTCCCGCCCTTCGAACGGTACTCGTTTGTTGCCTCCCCCAAGAACATATCTGGGGCAAGCTCTGGCACTTGGTCCAGATAATCATTCAGGTCCAGCAACACTCCACGGTCGTAGAAGTCCCGAGCCCAGATGATAGACGAATGCAGCAAATCCGGCGGCGTGCCTGCAGCCACGTCAGCCAGGACTTTCTGAATGTACTCTGAACCGAAGGGAACAAACTCAACCTCAATTGTCACTCCAGGATGATCCGCAGGGTAGTTGGCAATAAGCCAGTCATACCACTCGCCATCACCGGGATTTGCCTCACGGGTATGCCACGTGCGGTACCGCAATGTAATTGCCGTGACAGCAGGCGTCGGCGGAGCTACGGTAGCTTTTTCCTCAGCTGGGGTTGTCGCCACCTCCGTGGCCCCAGCAGGTGGTGGCGTCGGCGCAGGAGTGGCGGCACACGCTGCAACAGCAGTGGCCATGGTAATGCTTCCGGCCAACTTCAGGAAAACACGACGGCTGAAACGCTTCTCCATTTCTCCCTCCCTGCCGGCAATGCGGCACTTACGAGAGTGTATGAAAAGGTCCGGAAAGCACCCTTTCGGGGCTTGCGCGGCTCATGACAGCTCACGCAACGAAGTATACCCACTCAACCTAGCAGCTGCAACGGGTTCTCGGCTCGCACTCACCACACAACCAAGGCACTCCCTATCGCTACGGCCCTTGACGGAAGCAACGCAGCCGCATACATATGTGTGGCAGCGTGGCTATTCTCTTTGTCTCACTGGCTGCTGATAGTGCTTCCCTTTCAGCCGGAGGTAGCAGGTGAACGAGCTGAGCTCAGATCAGGAAAAGAAGTGCCCTTACTGTGGCGAGCCCATACGCCAAGAAGCGCTCAAATGCCGCTTCTGCGGCGAAATGCTCGACGAAGCCAAGCTCGTCAAGTGACCCTACTGCGCCGAGCTAATAAAGGCCTCGGCTGTGAAGTGCCGCTTCTGCGGTGAATACTTGACTGCACCACCACAACTGAGACTCCCCGCCCGGGAGGCAATGAGCCCCCTCGGCCACGACATGCGGGTCGACAGCCAGCTCTATTTCCATGGCCGCGCCTCCGCGCTGGTTCTCCTAGGCCCGACGGTCGCAAGCGGCTTTGCCCTCATGGTCGCTGTTATCCTTCTCCTGTTGCCGCGCCTCTACCGCACGTCAGGTGAGTTGTTGCTCTTCCTCTACGTGGCAGCCGCGGCCCTGGCGGCACTTGCCCTGCTCTACTGGGCGGTAAAGTGCTGGCACTGGCTCGGCCGCGTGTACCGCATAACAAGCGACCGCATAGAGCTTGAGAGCGGCATACTGCGCAAGCAGGTTCGCAACCTGGACCTGTGGCGCGTGCAGGATCTGGCATTGGACCAGGGCCTCATGCAGCGGCTGCTTGGCCTTGGCTATGTGCGCGTCACCTCAA
>JAPWUW010000024.1 GCA_028275325.1 Anaerolineae bacterium
AGGAAAGCTTGGAACATGCCATCTCGACCTTGCAGGAGCTGAAGAACGCCGCGATCGGGCCGGGCGCTGCCGGGGTTGTGCACGCTGTAGAGACGGCCAACCTTCTCGAGGTGGCCGAGATGATCCTAAGAGCGGCTTTGATGCGGGATGAGAGCCGTGGCCCGCACTTGCGTTTTCGGCACTTTGAGGACCTTGAGCCGCTTCCGCGCGAGGAGCGCTGGGATCGCTACATCGTCATCAGCAAGCTGGCGGAGGCTATGCATCTGGAGCCGCGGGAGCCGGTGCGACCGCCGCAGTAGGCAGGGAGCCTGGCTTGCAAGTTTTGCTCATCTCGAAAGCCTGTGTTGCTGCGGCATATAGGCGCAAGGCGGAAGAGGTCGCACGCCTCGGCGTGGAGCTCACGCTGGTCGTTCCTCCGTCGTGGCGCACGGCTGGTGCCACACAACACCTGGAGCCATCGTCCGACCAGGGCTACAGGTTGGTGGTGCTTCCCATTGCCCTCAACGGGCACTTTCATCTGTACTGGTTTCGTGGGCTGAGCGCGCTGGTGTTGCGCTTGCGGCCAGAGATTGTCCACGTGGAGGAGGAGCCGTACAACTTCGCCACGTTCCTGGCAGTGGGGGCAGCGCGTCGGGCTGGGGCGAAGGCACTTTTCTTCACATGGCAGAACATCCACCGCCACTACCCCCCGCCTTTTGCTCTGTTTGAGCGGTACTGTTACCGGGGCTCGGCTGGCGCCATTGCCGGCAGCCAAGACGCCCTGGCGGTGCTGCGCGCCAAGGGGTACAGGGGCCCAGCATGGGTGCTGCCGCAGTTCGGGGTGGACCTCTCGCTTTTTGCCCCGCGGGAGCTGGAGCCAGCTTGCTTTACGATCGGCTATGTCGGGCGCCTCGTGCCTGAAAAGGGCGTGCATCTGCTGCTGCAGGCTGCTGCCGGCCTTCCCGGACAGTGGAAGGTGCTTGTGGTGGGCGCTGGGCCAGAGCGGGGCAGGCTCGCTGCATTGGCGGAAAGGCTGCACATAGCGGGGCGCGTCAGCTTCGAGCCGCCAGTGCGGTCAGCTGAGGTGGCGCAGGTGTTGCACCGCATGAGCTGCCTTGTGCTCCCATCGGTCACGCGGCAAAACTGGCGCGAACAGTTCGGGCGCGTGCTGGTGGAGGCCATGGCCTGCGGCGTCCCGGTGGTGGGGTCGTCCAGTGGCGAGATCCCGAATGTAATTGGGGAGGCGGGGCTCGTTTTCCCTGAAGGCGATGTTGGTGCCTTGCGGGCAATGCTCGCGGCGCTGCAGACCGACGCGCAACTGAGAGTTCGGCTTGCGCAAGCCGGGGTTGCACGGGCACAGCTGTTTGCGCACGAGCGTATCGCTCGTGAGACCGTGCATGCCTACGAGGCGCTCCTTGACACCGGCCGCAGCCTGGCCAACGCATAAACGGCTATGGCCCCGGCCGGGATTGCTGCCGCGGCTGAGGCCACGGGGCCCATAAGTGTGGCTGCGAAAGCAGGGGCCAGGAGGGAAGCGTAATGGAGGGAGGCGGCGTAGGCGAACCACTGCCAGGAGCGGCGCAGGAACACCTGAAGGGTCAGTGTCGCCAGTGAGCACTGCACGCACAGCAAGAGCAAGCGCTGCAAGAGGCTGAGCAGTGGCTGCCATGGGGTAGTTGCCAGCAGCTCAGCCTTGAGAATGCTGAGCTCAGCTGCCTCTGCTGCCGGTAGGCCGAGGTCCTGTGGCTGCGCGAGGCCAATGAGGAGCGTGTTGAGGAACCCCACAAGGCTTGGCAGCCCGAAGAGTACAATGTTCTCCAGCCCACCCTGGCCGAGGCCGTACATGAGCGAGCTCGCCCAAGTGCGGTGCGGGCGAGCGAGGAAGAGCCTGAGCCCAAGGTAGCGGGCCCCCTGGTCCAAAAGCGCATTTGCGGCAAAGAAGAGGGCAAGCCA
Organism: Anaerolineae bacterium; assembly: GCA_028275325.1. Classification (GTDB taxonomy): domain Bacteria; phylum Chloroflexota; class Anaerolineae; order DRVO01; family DRVO01; genus JAPWUW01. The sequence continues at coordinate 1,933 of JAPWUW010000024.1, forward strand.
CGCAACCCCATCTGGCGCCAGGCCTGCTTCATGGAGAGCCGAAGAGGCCGGGACCACGATGGCAAGCTCCGAAGCGGAACAGGCGATCGCCCCAGCCAGGAAGCAACGCCACGGCACCTTGAGCCGCACGTGCAGCCAACTTCCCAAAGCGACTGGTGCCGCAACGTGTGCACTGGCAGCCAGCAATAGGGCCGCGCCGAGTGCCCAGTTCATCGGCGGTGGGCAAGAGCTCGCCGGAAAAACAGGAGGCCGACGGTGCCGATGCTGAGCAGCGCCAGGGCGAGGGCAGTTCTGTCCACGACTTCATGCACCTTCGCCCCCTCCGGGCCCACGCTCACAATAGCGATCGGCTGCACGCAGCTGCTCCCGCCGCAGTAGCCAGGAGATTCAGCATCGCGGCCAGTGTCCAGCCGGAGCGTGCAGGCTACGCTGGCTACCGGCACCAGAAAACGCTCGCCGACCAGTTGTGGCTCTCCCAGAACGGAGCGCGCAAAGGAGCCCGTGCGGAAAGCGTTGAGCCACTCAAAGAGACGTTCCACCTCGTGCACCTCCTGACTTCGCAGGCGGCTGAGCGCGGCAACGGCAAGCCCTGCAAGCGCGCATAGCAAGCCCAGGCAAGCCTCCATAGCCCTCGCAGGCAACAGGTGGCGGCTCGCAAAGCGGACGCTCTGGGCCCGGCCGAGAGGATCGTGCACCCACAGGCGTGCAGGCTGCGAAAGCGAGAGGGCGAATAGCTGGCCTTGCAGTGGCCCCTTGTCCCAGACGCTTGTTCTGCCAACGGCCAGGCGGACGTTCCAAGTTGTGAGCTCTAGCTGGCAGCCGCCAACGCTCACCGGAGGAGCGCTCTGCCTCTCAATGATCAATGGACCGAGCGTCAAGCGCAAGGGCTCTGCCTCTCTGCCGCTCCTGGTGCGGCCCCGCGCACCGTCTCAAGCCACTGGCGGACAAACTCTTCTTCCTCTTGTGCGCTGGACACCCGCCCGTCGAGCATTGCCGCCCGAAGGCTGTGCAGCACCCGCGCGTAGAGCGGGCCCGGCCTCAACCCAAGCCGGCGCAGATAATCCCCGCGCAAGCTCGGGCGCACATGCCGCCAGTGGGATTCATACTGGTCGATCACGGTGCGGAGCTCCGGTTCACTTACCGCCCACGCACAGAGGAGCACTGCATCAGCAAACGGCGAAAGTGCCGCGTCCACCTCGCTGGGCGCGCGGTTGCCGCCCAGCGAGGGAAGCACTTGCCTTGCTTGCGGGATCTGCGCGACGGCCCGAGCCAGCTCCCGCCGCAGGCGCAGCCGCGCACTGGCCTCCGCGATCTGCTCAGGCTCTGCCTGCCAGAACAGAAGGCAGAGGTAAGCGCCTGGCAGCAGATCAGCTGACGGCCTGCTCCAGTTCCTGGCTCGCTCTCTCGCCGCGACCATGGCGGCGCCAATCGTGTCGGAGAATGCCAACCCTGGGGCAACGTAGGGCAGCGCGCCTATCTCGTTCAGCCTAGCCAGGGCCTTCTCTGGCTCGCTTTCAGAGAGAATGAGGAAAAGCTCGTGGGCCACCCTTTCGCCAGTGGTGCGGCGCAAGAGGTCAACCGCATCCCGCATCAGGGCTTCAGTCCGCGTTTCCAGGCGGAAGCCAAGCCTCGCCTCCAGCCTTGCGGCCCGCAGGATGCGTGTCGGGTCCTCGACAAAGGAAAGGCTATGCAGCACGCGTATGAGCCCCAGTTGCAGATCCCGCAGGCCCCCAAAGTAGTCCAGGACCTCTCCGAACCGCTCGGCGTTGAGGCACACGGCAAGGGTATTGATGGTAAAATCGCGCCGCTGTAGATCTTGCTTGATGGAGCTGCGCTCCACCACCGGCAGCGCGGTAGGGCGCTCGTAAAACTCCACTCTGGCTGTGGCGAAATCAATATGCGAGGGCAGATCTGGCTCCCCCTCTTCGGGTGGCCAGAGTGCTGAGACCACCCACTTCGCCGTGCCAAAACGGCGATGGCTGCGCACCTCCCCGCCGAACTTGTCGGCCAGAGCACGCGCGAGCCTGATCGCATCCCCTTCCACGACCAGGTCCAGGTCCAAGTTGCGCTGCCCGAGCAAGAGATCGCGCACAAACCCGCCCACTGCATACAGGCCAAGGCCAAGCTCGTCGGCCAGCGCTGCAATCTGTTTCAGCAGCTGCCACAGCGGTTCGGGCAGAGCGTCTTGGAGCCTCCTCGCGACGTTGAGAGGGCGTTCACCCTCTGCTTGGGCAGCCCAGAGCTTGAGCAAATCCGTGCGGGTGACGATGCCTATGACCTTGCCATCCTCGACGACGGGAACCTGCCCGACGTTGTGCTCCGTCATGAGCCGCTGCAGCTCCCGAACGCTGGTGGAAGGCGAGACGCTCACGCCTTCGGCCCGCACGTAAGCCCGGACAGGGGCTCGGCTCAAGCCGTGGTGCATGGCGCGGTCGATCTCGCGGCGCGTGATGATGCCGATGAGGCGCTCTCCGTCGACAACAGGGAAGCCCTCGTGACCGTACCTTTGCATAAGTGCTGCTGCCTGCTCGACACGCGTATCGGGCGCAAGCACGTGCACCCCGTGCGACATTATCTGCCGCACCGTCACAGCAGGTTTCACCGCGTCTCTCAGGCGAGAGAGAAGCTCCTCGCGAACTTGCCCTAGGGCTTTGCCCCGGATGAGTGCAGCGGCGGCGAGCCTGTGACCACCGCCGCCAAACCAGGCAGCCACCTGGCCTACGTCCAGCGTGTCGCTTGTGCTGCGGGCAACAAGCTGGATGTGGTCACCCATCTGGACGAGCACGAACAGGGCATCGGGCTCAAGCAGCTCGCGCAGGCGGTGTGCGACCACGCTGACTTCCTCGACGTACTGCTCAACAGCTGCAGAGCAAAGCGCGATGCGCACACCTTGAACCTCGAGCGTGGTTATGCCCTGCAGCAGTTGCTCGTAGAGCGACCTTTGCTGCGCTGTGAGGGGGTATGAGAGGAACTCTCCCAAGATGCGCAGGCTTGCGCCTTTTTCCAGGAGGTAGGCAGCGGCGCGCAGATCCCTTGGCGTTGTCCCCTCGTACGAGAGGTTACCGGTGTCCTCGTAGATGCCAAGCATGAAGAGGGTTGCTTCCACAGGGTCTAGGGCAACGCGGGCCTCAGCAAGGCGTTCAACGAGGACCGTGGTGATAGCGCCGGTTGTGTCAAGCTCATACTGAGCATTGGGAAGGGGCTCCTGAACGGGGTGGTGATCAATAATCAGCAGTGGGGGCCTTGGCCGCAGCCCTGGAAGCTGCGGTTCCGTCTGCGTGTCGACCAGGATCAGCTTATCGACCGGTTCTGAGGGCAAGTCATCGGGGAGCCGCAGTGGGAGGCGGTCCTGGTACAAGAGAAAGAAATCCGCCACGTTGCGATTCATACGGCGAGGGGCAATGACGACAGCGGCCGGGAAGAGGCGCGCTGCCGCCACCAGCGCCGCTAGCCCATCGAAATCCGTGTTCTCATGCGTTGCAATGAGCACCATGAAAGCCATTATATGGTGGCACGATCCGTGCCGACAACGGCCTGGCGGCTCGCGCCGTAGCCCACCGGAGCCCGGGCTTGTAGCCAGATGGGGCGCTCAGCATAATGACACTAGAGCAGGCTTTGGGGGTGGCGCTATGAGGGGACTCTGCCAGGGTGGTACCAGCGCAGCTGAGAGGGGCGACCAGGTATCTTCGCTTGCTGAGCTGCTCTTGCCTGCAGTGCAAAGGGTCGGCTGGTTGCTACTGGCTGGCTCTTACCTTTGGGCGATCTGCACCATTGCAGCTCATCACCCGGAGCCTTGCTGGGCAGGGTTGGCTGCGCCCGCCGCCCTGGCCCTCGCGGGTGTCCTGGTGGTCCTGAGGCTGCCCGGGTACTTGCCTTCAGTGGGCGTGCTCTGGGTGGGGTTGGCGTGTGCGTCCTTGCTGGAGCTACAGCCAGGACACGCCAGCACTGCTCAGTGGCTGGCGCTTGGCTCCGCGCTGACCGCGGGGTTCTTGGGTGGCAACAGGGCCGCTGCCGCCAGCCTGGTTGGCTGGCTTGCCGTATGTGTTTGCTTGGGCGAGCGGGTGTACCCGCTGGCCCTGCAAGCGGTGGCTGGCACTGGACTTTCGTTTGCCGTGGCAGCTGGGCTCCATCAGGCGCTCCTGCGGCTGGATGCCAGCGAGTGCCGGGCCTGGAGGCTGGCACGGGAGGCCCGCGAGCGGCGTGGGGAAATACAGCGTCAATCCAAGGCGCTGCAGGACATGTACGCGCTGCTCGAACGGACGAGCCGAGAACTCGAGCTTGCACGGCGCGAGGCCGAGGAGGCGAGGGAGGTGAAGGCGCGCTTTGCCGCCAACATCAGCCATGAACTGCGCACGCCGCTTAACCTGATCCTTGGCTTCAGCCGCATGATGTACCGCTCCCCGGAAGTCTATGGCGATGTCCGCTGGACGCCAACGCTCCGGGCCGATGTGCGGGAGATCTACCGCGCCAGCAAGCACCTCATGGAGATGATCGACGATATCTTGGACCTGGCGCGCATCGAGGCGCGCCGTATGCCCCTGAAGCTCGAGCCCTGCGACCTTCGGCAGGTTATTGAGGATGCGGTGGCCACCGCGAGGGGCTTGGTTCGCGATGGTGGGATCAGCCTTGAGCTTCAGCTGCCGGCGAGCCTGCCCAGGGTGCTTGCGGATGCAACCCGGATCCGCCAAGTCATCCTCAACTTGCTGAACAACGCTATTCGCTTTACAGAGCATGGCCGGATAGAGGTTGTCGCTCGAGTCTTGCCGCAGGAAGTGGAGGTGGCCGTTAGGGATACGGGCGTGGGGATTGCGCCTGAGGACCTGGCGTCGATATTCGACGTTTTCGCGCAGGGTAATGGAGCTCGTGGCGGCGCTGGGCTGGGCTTGGCCATATGCAGGCAGTTCGTTCAGCTACATGGTGGCCGCATCTGGGCGGAAAGCGAGTTGGGCAAGGGAAGCACATTCTACTTCACGCTGCCGCTTTCGCGTGTTCAACCAAGGGGAGGACGGCTTGCGTACTACGCGCCCGAAGGCTGGGCACCGCCGCTCCCACAGGACCGTCTGGGCAAGTGTGCGGTTGTCCTCGCGCGCGACGAACGGGCAGCCCGGACCGTCGCGCGCGGCCTCGAGGGTTTCAGAGCCATTCCGCTGTGCAGCCTGGAGGAACTGCCAACAGTTGTGGAATCGGAGCATCCGGCTGGGGTCATACTGGTGAAGGACCCAACGGCCGACGAGCCATGTTTCCTGGCAGAGGAAATCTGGCGCGCCACAGGCCGTCCGGATCTGGGGGTCCTGGAGTGTTCGCTACCGTTTGAGAGCCTTGTCCGCAAGCACCTTCAGGTGGATGCTTACCTGACCAAGCCCGTCCTGCCCGAGAAACTCGCAGCGCTGGCCCTTGAGCTGGCTGGGCCGCGCGGCCGGATCCTTGTGGTCGATGACGAGCCGGGGTTCTCTGCCCTTGCGGAACGCGCTATCGCCTCTGCCTGCCCCGAGGCGCAGCTGCGCACAACCGGCGATCCAGAGGTGGCGCTGGCTCTTCTCAGAGACGGGTACGATTTGCTCCTGCTCGACCTTGCCATGCCCGAGGTAAGCGGCATTGAGCTCCTGGCGCGTGCCCGCCAAGCTGGCCTCTTGAAGCACACCAAAGTGGCCATTGTCACTGGAGCTCCCTATGTGGAGGAGCTTGCGAGCCGCTTCCCAACTGCAATCACCTTTCGTAAGCTTGCGCCACCGCGGGATAACGAGTTGATGCGCTGCGCCGCTGCGTTGCTGGAAGCGGCGCCACCGGACTACTCCATCCCGCCGATGGTGTGCCCACAGATCAAACCTGTGCCTGTTGCTGGCGCAGGAGGCGATTGATGGTGGCCAGCAACAACTCTGGGGTGACTGGTTTGGCGATGTAGGCTTGAGCTCCCAGCGCCTGCGCGATCTCGGGTTCGCGCAGCACTGAGCACACAATTATCGGGATGCGTGCAAGAGCCGGCTTGCTGCGCAACTCTCGCAGAAGCTCCCAGCCGTCGACGCCGCGCATCATGACGTCAAGCACGATAAGGTCGGGCACTGATTGCTCCAGGCAGGCCTCTGCCTCGCGGGCTGAACGGGCGAAGGACGAAGCGAATTGCCCGGCAGAAAGGTACCGCTCGTACAGTTGCAGCATCTGCTCGTTGTCATCGATCACGAGTACATGAGGCCTGCAGCCCAGCCGGAAGATAAGTTGCACGGCCACAAGCGCTGAACCTTCGCCCCGCAGGAGCTGCAGGGCGCCGCCCTGCGCCACCATCAGGGCGCGCCCTGTGGAAAGAGAGCTTTCCAGGGCTGCCCAGTCCGCGGCCGGCAGCCGCGGGAATGGCGCAAGCTGCAGCAATGCCGCCTGGCCATTGTGCGTCATGCACAGCTCAAGTTGCGTTGGGTGGCGCAGCACGAGAGCACCGACGCAGGAGACAAGCGCTTGCCTGGCGAGAGTGCGGTCGGCAAGGCAAAGGGTTGTGCTGGCCGAGGGACGCACGCGCAGGGTGACCCCGTGCATTGCAGCTACTGGCTCCAGCGCCGGCAGGGCACCGCCAACGAGTTCCTCCAAACGCACCGGCTCAAGATGCAGCCCCAGCGCCTCCAGCTCACCCTGCAGATCTGAGGACTGCGCAAGGGCAATCTCCTGCCGGCGGCGCCAAAGATCGGCAACCAGTGCTTCGAGGCCCTTGTGGAGCTCTCGCTGGAACTGCCGGGGACTGATGTGGAGGCGGGCTGCGACTTCCTCAGGCGCGAAGCCGTCGACATAACGGTGCACGAGAACAAGGTAGGGCCGGCGCTCCCGCTCCCCAGCCCGACCGTGCACGTAAGGATCCAGGGCTTCGATGGCATCGATGAGCAGGTTCCGCAGTGCCTGACCTGGCGACTGGGTGGGGGGCAAGAGGAGCGTGACAAGCGGGTGCTGTGCGAGGTGCGCGGGGTCGTAGAGGTGCGCCAAGGCATCGCGCACAAGGCGCATGAACTCAGGCGAAGGTCCATCTTGCCGTGGCTGCCCCACGTTTGAACCGGCCATAAATCGATTATGCCACCTGGCCGCAATTTGGCCAATGTCTGGGCCCTGATTGCTCTTGAGCTCTGCATATGGGGGCCTTGTGGCCTGTCCTCGCACAAGAAGGGCGCTCGATGCCGGCGTAGCCCTGGACGGCACAGTTGGCCTTAGCCAGCTCTCTCCTCAAGGCTGCGGATCTGCGAGATAGCCTCATTCAGTTTGCGCATGACCTCCGCCGCGCGGGCTCGCCTTTCTGGCGGCTGCCTATCTGGGTGAAACATGAGCGCCAGCGCCCGATAAGCCGCTTCCGCCACGGCAAGCGGAGCGCCCGGCAGGAGGAATAGGGTCGCCCACGGTTGCTCGCGCGCTCCGCCCTCTGGCGTGGCCCAACGCACCTCAAGCCCCGCTGCCTCGAGGGCCTCAACAAGGTGCGGCTCAAACCGCGGGTCTATGTACCAGGCCTTTCGCTGTGGATCCCAGCGCCTGGCGGCAGGCGGTATAGACTGCTTGAGGCATTGCACTGCCCCTTGATGATAGCGCATCTTGAGCTCAATTGCGCCACCGCGCTCGCGCAGGATAGCAATCACCGCCTGGCTAATCTTGCCGATAGTCACTTTACCGGACGTTATATTACCGTCTATGCAAATTGGCAAACTGTGAGCAAACGCTATTGTATGGCTGGGCAGTCAGAGCTGCCTCAACTTGCGGGGCAGATGTGCTCCACTTTTGCCGGCTTGTTTGGCGCTTGTCACTGATGGCCGCCCAGGAAGAGCGCAAAAGGGCAGGGCAAGTTGCAGGGTCAGGTCAAGTGGCAAATGGTGCAACGAACGGGGAGGAAAAGGAGTATGCCCATGTGGCACTTGTGAAGTCATAACGGCTGCCATATAATGAGCTCAAGCTATAGGGGCCACCGCTCTCTCCGCTGCTGCGTCAACAGGCCGGGCAAGCTGAGGAGGTGGATGATGTCCAGGTGTTACAGCCGCCGCGACTTCCTGAAGTACTCCGCTTTGCTTGGGTCCATCGCCGTGAGTTCAGCGTGTGCAGCTACCCCTGCGCCGGCACCAACGCCAACCGCTCCGCCAGCAACGCCGACTGCAGCTGCAGCAACGCCGACGCCAGCGCCAACACCGACGGCCACGCCAGCTGCTCCTCCCACGAAGTACAATGAGTCCCCCATGCTTGCAGAGCTGGTGAAACAGGGCAAACTCCCGCCTGTCGATGAGCGCCTGCCAAAGGAACCACGCATTCAAGTAGGGCCGGAGGGCGTTGGCCAGTACAGCAAGCGCCTGACGCTGCTTTCCGTAGGCCCGGGCCAGGGGTGGGATCTCGGCTACGTTATTATGGTCGGAATGTTCGGCGAGACAAACGATGGCCAGCTCTTTGCCAACTTCGCCAAGGACCTCAAGATCTCTGAAGATGCCAAGACGTACACGATCTACTTGCGCGAAGGGCTCAAATGGTCCGATGGCGAGCCCTTCACCACTGAGGACGTGCGGTTCTGGTACGAGGACGATTTCCTGAACACCGATATCAACCCCACACCTCCCTCTTTTGGCTGGACGCCTGGTGGGCACATCCCGAAGGTAGAGATCATCGACGATTACACCTTCTCCGTAAGCTGGGACGTGCCAAACCCAGCTTTTCGGAACGCGCTCATGTTCTGGGCTGGCATGTGGTGGAACTTCGCGAGCGGCACTCCAGCGCACTACATGAAGAAGTATCACAAGAAGTACAATCCGGCAGTTGAGGACGAGGCCAAGGCCGAAGGGTTCGACTACTGGTACCAGTACTACGGCGCGCGCAAGAACCCCATGTCCGGCAAGTACTGCACGGAGAAGCCGGCGCTAGCGCCTTGGGTGGCCAAGGAGTACACGGATACCTACATGCTGTTTGTGCGCAACCCGTACTACTGGGGGGTGGACCCGGCTGGCAATCAGTTGCCGTACTTCGACGAGGTCATGGTCCTATCGGTGCCTGACGTCGAGGCCTACAACCTGAAGATCATCGCTGGTGAGGCGGACTATGCCTCAGTGGCCACTACCCTGAACAACCTGCCCCTGTACATGGAGAATGCCGAGAAGGGCGGGTACGTGGTGCACAAGTACAAGAGCCCGCGCGGCTCCGACGAGGCGTACACGTTCACGCGCCTGTCCAAGGATGAGGTCCTCGCCAAGCTGTACTACGACTTGCGCTGGAACATGGCGATGTCCTACGCCATCAACCGCGACGAAGTGCGCGAGGTGGTCTTCCTGGGCACCGGCGTGCCGCGGCAGGCTGCCCCCAACCCGGAGTGCAGCTACTTCAAGAAAGAGTGGGAGGATTTCTGCGCCGAGTTCGATCAGGACAAGGCTAACCAGCTGCTGGACGAGCTGGGGCTCGACAAGCGCGATGCGGATGGCTTCCGCCTCCGGCCAGATGGCAGCACACTCACACCGCTCATTGAGCTCACGACGGAGACCGATTCGCCGACCCTGGACGTGACCAAGCTGGTTGCTGACCACTGGAAGGAAGTGGGCGTCAAGGTCGACTACAAGGTGATCACGCGCGAGCTTCTGCAGACCCGGGCGCTGGCGGGCGAGGTGGAAGTTGGTGTGTGGCATGTGGACCGGACGAATGAGGCGCGGGCCTTCATACCTAATGTCACGAAGCTGCTCGCCGACGCCGCAGATGACTATGCTTTCCCTTCCACGGTGCTATGGTACCAGTGGTGGCGCACCAAAGGGGAGCAAGGAGTGGAGCCGCCAGAGGAGTGGAAGGCCTATTTCCAGAAACTGGATGACTGGCATGCCACAACCAATGAGGAAGACTACAGGCGCCTGGCGCAGGAGATCTTTGACTTCGTCATCCTCAAGCAGCTGCGGGTCATCGGCACAGTAGGGTTTACGACCTGGCCGGTAGTCGTGAAGAAAGACATCGGCAACGTCCCAGCCGAGGGCTACATGGGGGACGATGTAGGAGGGCCGCGCAGCCTCAACCCGGAGTGTTGGTTCCGCAAACAGGCCTAGTCATTTGCCGCCCGCAGGAGCCCCAGCCGGTGTGACGGGAGGCTCCTGCGGGTGTCCACGCGGTAGCCGCGCATGGGGCAAGAGGGGAAGATGGCTGTAGGGATTGAGGAGAGTGCCGGCCGATGAGCCAGTACATAGCACGCCGCCTCGTCTACACGCTTGTGTTGCTTGTTGTTCTTTCTGTTGTTGCCTTTGCTATCATTCAGTTGCCTCCTGGAGATTACCTCACATCTTACGTCACACTGCTAAAAGCGCAGGGGCAGGCTGTAGACCAGGCTCTTATCGATGCTCTGCGCCGCCAGTATGGTCTTGACCAGCCGATGTACAAGCAATACCTTCTGTGGATCTCCGGTTTCTTTCGCGGCGACTTCGGGTTTTCGTTCCAATGGAACCGCCCAGTTCGGGAATTGCTGGCCGATAGGATAGGCTACTCTATTGGGATTTCCCTCGTGGCACTGGTCTTCACCTACGGTGTGGCCATACCAATTGGGATCTACTCCGCAACGCACCAGTACTCGCTCGCAGATTACGTTTTCACCGTCATAGCGTTTCTCGGCATGACCTTGCCGGCGTTCCTGGTAGCACTTGTTTTCATGTTCTTGGCTTACAAGTACTTGGGCCTCAGCCCGGGAGGCCTGTTTTCTCCCCAGTACATGACGGAGCCGTGGAGCTGGGCCAAGTTTAAGGACCTTCTCTCGCATCTGCCAGTGCCCATAGTCATCATAGCGCTGGCCGGCACGGGCGGGACTGTGCGTGTTCTGCGAGCCCTGGTTCTAGATGAGCTGCGCAAGCCTTACGTGATCACGGCACGGGCAAAGGGCCTGAAGGAAACGCGCCTTATCCTCAAATATCCAGTGCGCATAGCACTCAACCCACTGGCGAGCACGATGGCCTGGCTGTTGCCGGGCATTGTCTCTGGTGAGGTGATCGTGAGCATAGTTCTAAACCTCCCGACGACAGGGCCGTTGTTGCTCAACGCGCTCTTGGCCCAGGACATGTACTTGGCGGGCTCGATCGTTATGTTCCTGGGGTTGCTCACGCTGGTGGGGATGCTGTTGTCGGATTTGCTCCTGGCCTGGCTTGACCCGCGGATAAGGTACGAGTGACCAGTTGCTGGAGCCGGAGGGGATGAGCGAAAGCCAAATCACTGCTGTGAGCGCGGCAGAGTGGGAGGATAGAGAGAAGGAAGCACTCTATTCGGCCTCTCAGTGGAAGCTTATGGCCTGGCGCCTGCGCAAGCACAAGCTTGCTCTGGTGGGAGCCGCCGTGCTGGTCCTGCTCTACTTGATGGCCGCGTTTGCCCCGTTCATTGCTCCTTATGGGCCGCAGCAGCGCACGCCTTATCCCTACTTCCCGCCGCAGAAGGTATACCTGTACGACAGGGACACGCGGTCGATCCGTCCTTATGTGCACGGGATCAAGAAGGAGCGCGACCCGGATACTCTGGCGCTGCGCTTCAGTGAGGATACGAGCACGAAGTACTACATCAGGTTCTTTGTGCAGGGTGCTCCCTACAAGCTCTTGGGTCTATTCACGACGGATCGGCACCTGTTTGGCGTCGGTCCCGACGCATATGTCTTTCTCTTTGGCACTGACAGCACAGGGCGAGATCTTTTCAGCCGTACTGTGCGCGCCTCATCCCTTTCGCTTTCCGTCGGCATAGTGGGTGTGGCGCTGAGCTTTGTCCTGGGGCTGATCTTGGGGAGCATCTCCGGCTATTATGGCGGCGTAGCGGATTCGGTGATCCAGAACCTGGTGGCGTTTCTGAGCGCGACGCCGACGATCCCGCTGTGGATGGGCCTGAGTGCGGCATTGCCTCCGCAATGGCCTGTTGTAAAGGTCTACTTTGGGATAACCGTGATTCTTTCTTTCATCGGCTGGACAGGGCTTGCAAGGGTAGTCCGCGGCAAGATCCTGCAACTGCGCGAGGAAGTGTTCGTCGAGGCTGCCAGGCTAGCTGGGGCAAGCAGCGCCCGCATCATGTTCACTCACCTGCTCCCCTCGTGCATGAGCTACCTCATTGTGAGCATCACTCTCTCTGTTCCGAGCATGATCCTGGGGGAAACGGCCTTGAGTTTCCTAGGGCTCGGGCTCAGGGAGCCGGCAGTGAGCTGGGGCGTCCTCTTGCAGCAGGCTCAGAACGTGCGCACCGTGGTGCTCTACCCGTGGCTGATGATACCGGTCATCTTCGTTGTTGTCACGGCGCTGGCTTTCAACTTCCTCGGCGATGGTCTGCGAGACGCTGCCGACCCCTATGCTCGATAGGGGCAGGCAAGAGGCCGGATTAGTCGCGTTCCCGCACGAAGACGGACAGTATGAAACTGACAACGCTCACGATGATGCTGCCCCACAGGGCCGGCCAAAAGCCGCCCACGTGGAAGTCAATGCCCAGGGCATTTGCGATGGCCCCCGTGAGCAGGAGGAGGAGAGCGTTCAACACGAAAGTGAAAAGCCCCATGGTGAGAAGGATCAGTGGGCAGGTAAGGAGCTTGAGCACTGGCCGGATGAAGGCGTTCACGAGGCCAAAGACCAGCGCGACGCCGAGCATGCCAAGCGCACCGCCCTCGTAGCCCAAGCCCGGAACGATCCGCACAGCCACGTAGAGAGCCAAGGCGGTAATAACCAACCTGACAAGAAGCCTCATCCTCGCCGTCCCTCCTTTTCCTCGGTTTGGGCGCACGGGGCAGCATGCGATGCACTCTCCCGGAGGGGGCGAAGACGGGCGGCAATTTCCCTCTCAAAGCCCAGCTCGCCCGGCTCGTAGTAGCGCCTGCCCTCTAGGCCTTCGGGCAAGTATTGTTGCTGCACCCAGTGGCCTGGGTAGTCGTGTGGATATTTGTAACCCTGTCCGTGTCCCAAGGCGATGCTGTCCCGGCTTGCATCCCGCAGGTGCAGAGGGACCTCCACCTTGCCCTCTCTCTCGACATCCGCCAAAGCCCGGAAGTATCCGCCCACCGAGTTTGATTTTGGAGCTGTTGCGAGGTAAATGGCCGCCTCGGCGAGGTTGTATTGGGCCTCCGGCAAGCCGACGAGCTCCAGGGCCTGTGCTGCCGCGACGGCCACAAGCAGGGCTTGCGGATCAGCAAGGCCGACATCTTCAGAGGCAAAGATCACCATGCGCCTGGCGATGAAGCGGGGATCCTCCCCAGCGTACAGCATCTTGGCCAGCCAGTAGAGGGCAGCATCTGGATCTGACCCGCGCAGGCTCTTTATGAAGGCGCTTATGGTATCGTAGTGGGCATCGCCATCGCGGTCGTAGAGGATGGCGCGCTTCTGCATCACTTCCTCAGCAATTGAGAGCGTAATGTGCACCTTGCCTGTTCTGTCTGCGGGCGTTGCCAGGGCTGCTGCCTCCAGAGCGTTCAGCGCCACCCGGGCATCTCCCCCGGCAAGCCTCGCGATGTGCAACAGGGCCTCGTCCTCGACGACAAGCGGGATCTTCCCGAGCCCACGTTCCTCGTCGGACAGTGCCCGACGCATGAGCTCAAGCAAGTGTTCTTCACCCAGGGCGACCAGCTGAAACACTCGACTGCGGGAGACAAGCGGCGCGATGACATCGAAGTAGGGGTTCTGAGTGGTGGTGCCGATGAGAGTGATGGTGCCATCCTCCACGTGCGGCAGCAACGCGTCCTGCTGTGCCTTGTTGAACCGGTGAATCTCATCGACCAGCAGGATTGTCCGCTGGCCAGAGGCTTGCAGCCGCTTCCTTGCCTCCTCCACAGCCCGCCGCAGGTCAGCGACACCACTGGTGACAGCACTGAGGCTCGTGAAGTGTGCCCTAGTAGTGGCGGCAATGACAGCCGCGAGACTTGTCTTGCCGGTTCCAGGGGGCCCCCAGAGAATAAGCGAAGGCAGCTGGTCGGCTTCAATCATCCTGCGCAGTGGCTTACCGGGCCCGAGGATGTGCTCTTGTCCGACGAATTCCTCCAGTGAGCGCGGGCGCATCCGGGCTGCAAGCGGCTGAGAGCCCCTGGCGCCAAGTTTGCCCTGACCGAACATACGCATTTGCATTGACTGCCTCACAGGCCAGTCTAGCAAGAAGCGGGCCGAAGGCAAGAAGGCCCACGCCCGCCGGCCGCACAACTGCTCGAGGTGCCCTCAGAAGCAGGCTGCCTCGAACTTGGCTACGCCCCTGGCCAGAGCGCGCAACGCCCGATGCCGGACGCTGTGCGGGATGTTCTCGGTGATCCCCAGGATGAAGCCCCCGCCGGGCATGCCCTCCTCCAGCAGCTGCACTGTGTAGCGCTCTATCTCTTCTTCCGGCTCGAGAAAGAGACAGCCCGGGAAGTTCACCCACAGGACCTTGCCCGGCCAGGCCTGCTTGGCTTGGGAGACGCTCACGTTGCCCATGGGGGGCGGGGTGAACGCCTCGATCACGGGCAGCGCTGTGCGGGCAATGGCCTGAACGAGGCCGCCCAGCCGGCCGTCCATGTGCGTCACCATGATCTTGCCTGCATCTGCCAGCAGCTTGGCACGCTGGTCGTAATACGGTGCGTAATAGGCCTCGAAGACCGGGCCACCTGCAATTAGGTCGCTCAAGTTGTCGGGGCACCATACGAGCTGCACAGGAGCTTCCGCCACGAGGGCGTAAATGCGCTCGTCGAGCTCCTCCAGCGCCTGCCTCAGCGAAAGGAATTCCGCAAGGTTGTCGGCCCTGTCCATAGCAAGCCGCTCGATGCCCATGAGCTCAATGTACATCATCTGATAGGGCGAGCGCGTTGTCCATGCCAGGGCCAAACCGTCTCCGGCAAGATCCTCCTCGACGCGCAGGGCAGCTTCGTAATCTGGCTCAAGGACAGTATCTCGGATGACGAATTCCATGATGGGGTAGTCCTCACGGCGCTTGATGAAGTGCTCGACAGCCCAGGAGCTTCCGTACCCGGGCTCGAAACGGCGCTTCTCCGTCACCGAGCCGATGGGCGTCGAAAGGGTTCTGTAGAGGACTCGCTCTCCTGCCTCATAAGTGTAGCGCTCGAGCACGTCAACGTGGGGAGCGCGTTTAGTATACGGGGTGACGGGCTGGATGATCGCCATGCCCTGCGCGCGCAGGGACCGCTCTGTCTGCCCAATGGGGAGGAGGCCGTAATAGCAGCTCCAAGGCACAGCCTGAATGGACTCGCCCCGCAGAGTGCGAAGGATGCGCTCTCTCGCTTGCATGCTCTAGCCTCTATTTGGTGTGCTGGCTTGCGGCCAGCTGGCCGAGTACGCGCAAGGCTGCCTCCACCATCTGCCGCTCGGTGCCGGGCGCCGCCTTGGCGGAACGGGCAAGCTCTGTCTCGTAACTGCCCTCGGCAAGGGCTCTGTCAGTCGGGCAGTAACCCACGTAGTCATT
>JAPWUW010000241.1 GCA_028275325.1 Anaerolineae bacterium
GCAGGCCTTCCTGCCGGGGCCCATCAGACCCTCGATCCCACGCGAGCACGCGCACCGCAAACCCCGCCTTGGAGAGCGTCCGGGCTGCTCTCTCCACCCTTGGGTCTGGCGCGACGGGGTTGGAACGAATGAGCAGCACACGGCCCGGAGCAGGTCCCGCCTTTGCCGCATGTCTCGCCATGCTGGTGGGCTGCCCCCTCACCTGGGCTGAGGTGCCAAAGCAAAGCCGAGCACAGCGCCCGCCTTACGCACCGCACAAACTTCTTCTTTCTTCACTCACGACCGCGTATGCCGCCAGCGGCAGCACCGCTACCGCTTTCCACGGGTAGCTATACCGGGATTGCACCTCTAAGACCGCGTGAATGAGAACTATTGCCCACAGAACGCCGAGCAACAAGGCAGCCCCCGTGTTGAGCCGCGCGCGGGACAAACGCCACGCGCCCAAGGCAGCAGCCAGCGTGACCCAAATGCAGTAATACTGGGAGACCGCGTACAGGACATTCCTGAGGTCATCCGGAAAGGCCGGGGCATCATCTGTCAGGAAGGTTGTGCTCCAATACGCGCCAAAAAGATCATCAGCCCAGATGTAGCGGGCCTTCTCAACAGCGAGTGCGACGAGAGACAATCGGTGTGTGGCAACCCGCTCTGCTGCACGAGCCAGGGCAATACGCATTCCCGAATGCAGGTCAGAGGCAGACCACCAAATGCTGCCATCCTGCTCGTTCCAACAACCTTTTGAGTCAATGTTGGTGCCTTGCAAGATCTGATTAGCAAGAGAGGCGATTGCCGCTGCGGGCGGCCAGCCGCTCAAGCGTCCTAGGGCCAAGGCGGTGCTAAGGGTCGCTGCAAGCAGCGCTGCAGCAAGCAGAGGCCTCCGCCGGCCTGCAGCACGTCCCGCTCCGAGGAGGAACAAAGAGCCGAGCACGCCCACGCTGCCCGAAACTGCTCTAACGCTCTGCCCCATGCCAAGCAGCAGCCCGCTGGCCATTGTAGCGCCCAGTGGCGACCGCTTCTTGGCTCTCATGATGCTGGACAAGCAGGCAAGGCCTGCGACCAGAAAAACTATGTGGAGATGCTCGGAGCCTAGCACGCTACTGTACATAACGGAGGAGGGCCAGATGGCAAACAGCAAACCCGCAACTGTGGCCGCCTTCGAACCAAACACCAAACGAGAAAGGGTGAAGACAAGCGCGGCAGAGATAGCGCCAAGCAGGACGTTTAGCCACTTGGCCGCACTCACGCTTGGGCCAGCCAGCATATATAGCCAAGTCAAGAATAAAGGGTATCCGCGCGAGTATAAAAGCAAGGAAGGTGGCAGGTCGTAGCCCCTTCCCTGTGACAGCGCCGCCGCATAGCTGTGGTAAAAGTGAAAGTCGCTAACAGGTGCTGTGGGCACAAGCAGGACCCAGCCGGCGCGCAGCAGCGCGGCGCCGAACGCCAGCGCCGCCCAAAACCAGACTTGCCTGTGTGCACCACGACTGCCAAGCCAGCGCAAGGCCAGCGACAATACGAGCATTGCCCCAATGCTAAGCAGGAGCCAGTGGGCTGGCAGCGCAACGATTGACCAGTGCTGCGCGGCTAGAAACGCGGTGAAGCCGAAGAATACCACGCTAACCCAGCACAAGGCCTTATACACGCGGATCATCCAGCGGCCCTCTGGTGTCGCGCTCGCCGGATTGCCTCCAAGAGCGTAGTCACCCGAGCCTCCCATGTGTTGGCGCGGGCAGTCGCGTCAAGCTGCGCCAGGTATTGCCGGTCGTGGCGTAACCTCAGGGCTGTGTCCAGCTTCGCCACGAACTCCTCCGGACCATTGGCCACAAGCACGGCCGGGTATTGCATGCACTCGGGCATTGGTGTAGTCACAACTGGCTTCTGAGCTGCCATATACTCGAAAACCTTCAGGGGTGAAGTTGACGTGGTGATCTCATTGATGCGAAACGGAATCGTCGCGACGCTGAAAAAGTACAGGTACTGGGGCAGATCCTGGTATTTCTTCGGGCCAAGCCAGTGCACGTTGCCCAGATCCAACAGGGAGCTACGGCCTAGCGAGCCGTCGTAATCAGGCCCGATGAGCACGAAGTGGTACGATGGCCGCTCCTGAGCGCATCTTGCCACCAGGTCGTAGTCAAACCACTCCGCTAGAGCCCCGTAGTAGCCGATCACCGGTCGGCCGTCGCGCACCATGCCAGCCATCTCGGCTGGGGCCTCAGGCGGAGGCTCGGAGGTCAACCGATGGAAGAAGTCGTAGTCCGCCGCGTTTGGGCAGAGGAGCGCATCCGGGCGAACAAGGCGCACCTTCTCGTGCAGGCGTCTGGCTGTGGCTACGACAATGTCCGCCGTGCGCAGCAGCTGAGCATGATCTTTCTCCAGCTTTTCGCGTTCGCCTGGGAACACTGACAGCTCATCTATGTACTCGTAGACTACAATGGGGCTGTCAAACGCTCTAAGGCTGTCCTTGTTGTACGTGAGCACGAAGACGACGGGTTGGCGCACTGCGCGCAACTTCTCGGGCGGGACCTTGGCCACGTAAAGCGAGTCGCTCAGGCGGGTGAAGCCATCCTCAAACCCTACGCCATATGGCGGCTCACAAAAGAACACAAGGCAACCAAGCCTGGCGAAGGCGAGCGCAAGCTGGTGCGGGCGCTGGAACAGGGGCAGGTTCCATTCGACGCTTGGGGCGAAGACGATGACTTCCTTGGCGTGCTGGTGCTCGGCAAGGATCCGCTCGACTTCGTCTTGGCCGACGTGCACTGCTGGGGGCCCAGGCAAGCGCCGCGCCAAGACGGCTTTCGCTGCTCGTCTGGCCGAGGCGGGGAGCACCCGGCGGCCTACGCGCCGCAGCCACAGGGGCGCCCGCTTTATCCGGGCAAGCCGCCGTTTCACGCGCCAGATGCCGTTGCCCACGCGCTCGGCGAGGCGGTGGCGGCGCCAGCTGAAGCGCTCTTGGAGCTGCACCAAGGCTGCCTCCCTCTCGCCGAGCTGTGCGGACAGGCTGCGGCTCAGCTCCTCCAGCTCGGCCACCCTGGCCTCCCTCTCGCCGAGCTGTGCGGACAGGCTGCGGCTCAGCTCCTCCAGCTCGGCCACCCTGGCCTCCCTCTCGCCGAGCTGTGCGGACAGGCTGCGGCTCAGCTCCTCCAGCTCGGCCACCCTGGCCTCCCTCTCGCCGAGCTGTGCGGACAGGCTGCGGCTCAGCTCCTCCAGCTCGGCCATCCTGGCCTCCCTCTCGCCAAGTTGGCCTTCGAGCAGCCACAGCTTCTTGCTTCGTTCTATGAAGAGCGCACGCACGAACGCGTCTACCTCCGCTGGCGTGCCCTTGGGCTTCCCCGAAGAGAGCGCACGCAGAGCGCTCCGAGCATCCTCTGCACAAAGGCTGGCGAGAGGGTTCGCTCTCTCCTGCACCCGCAGCCTCAGGGCCACTCGATTCTCCCACAAGCGCACAAGCCTTGCCAGCAGCTGCTCGGGCTCCAGCTCCCTGAGGGGCAGGGCGAAGTCTTCCAACCCTACCTGCCTGGCAGCCGCCCCAACCTTGGGGTCATAAATCAGCGCAGCGCAAGGAGTGCCGCTTACGGCGCTCAGGACGAGCGAGTGCAACCGCATGCCCAGCACAAGCTCGCATCTGGCCAGCAACGCCGCCACCTCTTGTGGGGAGTACCGCCCCTCGACCAGGATAAACCGCTCGGGATTGGCGACCATTGCACGCACCGCTTGCAAGGCGCGGTGGTCGCCAAGGTACGGCGCTTCCTGGCGCTGAAACGGCACCATTATCGTCACTAGCTCTGGGCGCTTTGCCAGGAACTCATCCAGGGCCGCTGCAACAGCGGCTTGCCAGCGTTGCGGTTCCACACCAAGCTCCCATTCCCGAAGGCAAAGAGCCAGCAGCGGGGCCCCAGCAGGGACTCCCTCCTGCTCGAGAATCTCCTCAGCACGGCGCGGCGGCGCCGGCTCCAGGTCGAACGCTGGGTCGGCGCTTACACGGAACGAGCCCTCCGGAACTCCAAGCTCGGCCAGCAGTCGTCCGGATTCGGGATCCCGCACGCTGGCAACATCCGCCTGCAAGAAGCTCAGCCTGGTGAGCTTGGCACCCTCAGGGGTGGATAGAGGCCCGACACCCACACCCCAGATCGCGAGCGGCTTGCCCAGGAGCGTCGACAGCAACGGGTATGAGGCGTAGTAAGGGATACCCCCATCGTTGCGGCCCAGTAGTGTGGATGGATCAGCAGGCCAGTAATCGAAAAATAGGCCGCCACCGCCAAGGATGATCAGGTCCGCAGACGAGGCCGCAGCCACAATGGCAGGTAGGTTCTTGTAGTGGATCTGCTCGAACTCCAATGTCTGCGCCTCATAGAGCCCCCCGCTCACAACCGTGATCCAGAGGTGGGGCTCGTGCGCGCGCAGCCGCCGCACGATGGCCGTGAGGATCGCCTCATCCCCCAGGTTGCCGAAGCCGTAATAGCCCGCTATCAGGACGCTCTTG
>JAPWUW010000242.1 GCA_028275325.1 Anaerolineae bacterium
GCCGAGGCGGATGGTGACCGGGTTCAGTGATCTGGAGCCGGAGTGGGCGGGATGCAGCGCGCCGCTTTGCGGCTGTCTGATCCGGGACATCTATGCGGACAAGGTGGTGCACAGGGGGCTGGTGACCACGGCAGAGGCAAGGGAGGCGCAGGCCATCCTGGAGGACGACAGGCGGCGTTGGTTCCTGGAGGAGACCTACATGAACCTCACTCGTTACTGGCAGATTGATGACCTGCCTCCCTGCCGGTTGGGGGTGGCCCAGGCCATGGTGCACTTCTCCCTGCTTGGCTTCTACATCCAGGAAACGGAGGAAGACAAGCCCCTGGGCAGCCTGAACTCAGGTCTACCCGCCCTGCCCCTGCCGGAGAGGGAGCTGGCGGTCTATGCCGGAGACCACTTCGCCCTGCTGCTGCCCAGTGAACCCATGCAGATCGTGCTGGACAACCTCGATGCCTGGCAGCAGAATAAACAACACCTCCTCCAAGCCCTCCGCCTGTGCGAGGGCGTCACCTAAGATCGGTGCTCCTGGCCCAGCGCGGGCTTCATTTGCTTTAACCTGACCTTAGTGCTATACTGGGCGACGTTTCAATGCCGATTGAAGTATTCTTCCAGCACTGCATTAGGGGGTGAATTGATGACGGAGCAAGAAGCGCCCATAAGGTTGCTGCCTCTTTGCGCCAAGGAAGCCGAAAGGCTGGACATCATCCTGGCTTGCGACGGGGCGGCCAGTGTGGGCCAGGTGGGGCATCAGGTGGCAGTCGAGCTGACCAATGCCAACGAAGCGGCGCGGATGTGCTGCATCACAGCCGTGGCCGCGGAGTCCAAGGCCCACGTGGACATCGCCAGGCGAGCAAGGAAGCTCATCGTCATCAACGGCTGTGCCAACCGCTGCGCCAGCAAAGTGCTGGAAAGGCTGGGCATTCCCTACGCCTACGAGGTGGTGATCTCCAAGGAAGGCGTGGAGAAGCTGCCGACCCTGGACTATGACCCGGCCGATGTCAAGCGTATCGCTGAGAAGATCGCCAAAGAGGCACTGGGTTAGCGCCCCCGCTCGCAGAAGCGTAGCTGAGGGCTGGGATTTGCCAAATCACAGCAGGTATCGGTGCAGGATCCTGTAAAGGGAGAGGGCTCAAATGGCGTGGGACATAGAGATGCAATCGGTTGAGGTTTCTGCTGGCGTGGCCTTGGGTGTTCGCATTGGGAATCCCGAAAAGCCAGAGAAGGCGACAATCATCGTCTTGCTGGGCAAGAAGGGGATGATAGTGTGCCGGAACTTTGACATCGCCGCTCTGGAGCAGCGAGGGGTGGCGGCCGCCAGGGTGCAGGGTATCGCCTCGTTTGAGGAGGTGCTGGGTGCAGCGATCGAATCCTGCACGGCGCAGGCCAAGCAACTGGGAGTGGCTGAAGGGATGAAGGGGGAGGATGCCCTGACCCGACTTCTGTAAGGCCGCCCTGCCCAGGTGTATGGCCGATGGCAGACATAAGGGGAGGAAACAATGAAAATTGCAGCCGTATCCGAAGATGGCGTGAGCATCAGCCAGCACTTTGGCCGCGCGCCGTTCTACGTCGTGGTCACCGTAGAAGGGGGGAAAGTCGTCTCGCGGGAGATCCGTGACAAGATGGGCCACGCCCAGTTCGCTGGCGAGCTACACGCTGAAGAGGCCCACGGGGCCGACCCGCGTGGCCACGGCTTTGACTCAGGTGCCCAGTCCCGCCACGAACGTATGGCCGCCGCCATCGCCGATTGCGACGCGCTGCTGGCGCGGGGGATGGGGGCAGGGGCTTACCAGAGCATGGAGCAGGCCGGCATCCGGCCAGTGGTGACGGACATCGCCAACATTGACGAAGCGGTGCAAGCCTACCTCGAAGGCCGTCTGGTAAACCACCCGGAGCGATTGCACTGATAGTATCCGGCCTGCCCAACGGGATCGGCTCGGGTTGGGGTGGGTGGGATCTCTCGGAATGCTGAATTGGCCGGAATGTGGGTGAGATTACCTGACTTCGGTGCGAGGACGTGGCTGAGGGAAACATGGGAGGAAGGATTGTCCGTGGAGAGCCCCTCAGCCTGGGCAGCGGCGAGCAGAATGCCACCGCCGCTGACGAAGGTGAGAGTGAGTCCGTGAGCGGCCAGTACCTGGCTCTGGTGCAGGGCCACGGCTAGTTGCACGGCGTCATAAGCCTTCAGAGGATAAGGGCGTGTCAGAGCGGCAGCGACGAAGAAATCATCACGGTGTGTGCGGACGAGCTGATAGCGCGAGATCACATCGCCCATGAACTGGTCGAATACTCCCTCCTACGCCCGCTGTCGAACGCGACCGGTACGATGCAGGACAGAAAATACGGCCGCACGAAGATCATGTGGGCTGGCTGACTGCCTGTTTCCACCGTGGCGATCAGATGCCGTACCCAAGTGCTGCCAGGCTCAAGAATGTAGTACTTCACGAGGGCGCTGGCGTCGAAGTAATAGAGCGCCATGATGCTCAGCGGCGGTTCTCAATGACAATATCACTGACCATCGGGCTAGGTGGCAGGTGGTCAAGCTCCCAACGAATAGCTTCTTTCTCTTGCTCAGGGAGCGACTGCCATCGCTCTACATGGAATTCCGCCATGGATGGCGGGGCGACAACCAGCCCTTCGGCTGTGAGCCAGGCGATGAGTCGGTCACGATCTACATCGCCCTGCGCAGGGGGCCTCCCGTCTGGCCCCTCGCCCCTCAGCCGGCGCAACTCTGCCTCCAGGCGCTCGACACGGGCCCTCAACTGGATCAACTCCAACTCCAAAGTGGCCATAGACCTCAGCTCCTTGGCCTCAACTATAGCGGGAGGACCGGTGTACAACAAGTATGGGTGCCCAATCCCGCCATGGCCGCCGCCATCGCCGATTGCGAGGTGTTCCTGGTGGGCCGAAGCATGCGATGAGAATCAAGAGCAGAGCAAGGAGGACAGGTAACGTCGGTGACAGAGGAACAAATCTTAGAAGCACTGGCCGGAGTAATGGACCCCGAGCTGGGGCGCAGCCTGGTGGAGCTGGGCATGGTGCGGGATGTGCAGGTCAAAGGCGCGCAGGTGAGGTTCACGCTGGCGCTGACTGCTGCCGCATGCCCGCCGAAGGAGCAGATCGTGGCCGAGGCCAAGGTGGCTGTGCTGGCCCTGGACGGCGTCGAGGAGGTGGAAGTTGACCTGACCGAGATGACGGCTGAGGAGAGGCAGCGGATCGGCCTCGGGCGAGAGGAACAAGTGGGAGTGGCCGAACCTTTCAACCACATTCGCCACGTCGTGGCCGTGATGAGCGGCAAGGGCGGCGTGGGCAAGTCGCTGGTGAGCGCCCTGCTGGCCGTAGCGTTGCGTCGGGAGGGGCAGCAGGTGGGCGTGCTGGACGCCGACATCACCGGGCCCAGCATCCCCAAGATGTTCTTCCCTACCTTGCAGCGTCCGCAAGCAGGGCCCATAGGCATCCTGCCCGTTCAGACTCGAGAGGGCATTAAGGTGATGTCCATCAACCTGCTCCTGCCCAGCGAAGATGAGGCGGTCATCTGGCGGGGACCGCTCATCAGCTCGGCCATCAAGCAGTTCTGGGGGAACGTCTTGTGGCGGGACCTGGATTGGCTGGTGGTGGACTTGCCCCCGGGCACTTCCGATGCTGCCCTGACGGTGATGCAGGCACTGCCCCTCTCGGGGGTGGTGCTGGTCAGTTCGCCCCAGCAGTTGGCGGAGATGGTGGTGCGCAAGGCGGCCCGCATGGCGCAGGCGATGCAGGTGGCTATGCTGGGGCTGGTGGAGAACATGAGCTACTTCGTCTGCCCTGAGAGCGGGCGGACATATGATATCTTCGGCCGCGGCCACGGCGAGGAGATGGCCCGAAGGCTGGGGGTGCCGTTTCTGGGCAGTCTGCCCCTAGACTCCCGCATCTCTGAGTTGTGCGATGCCGGGAACATCGAGGCGTATCCAAGTGAGGTGTTCGCTGCCATCGGCCGCCGCCTCCTGGAGACTGCCCCGGCGCCGCGGCTGTCGCCCATGCGCCCACAGTGAGTGACATGTAGAAGAAGGTGAGGGGTTCATTGGAAGGAGGAGAAAATGAGGGAAACGGATGTCTTGATCGTTGGCGGCAGCGCAGCGGGCCTCACGGCCGCAATCACTGCCCGCCGGCACTACCCATATGTGAGCATCACCCTGGTGCGTCGCGAGAGCCAGGCAGTCGTGCCTTGCGGCATTCCCTACCTTTTCGGCACCCTCGGTTCCTGTGACAAGAACCTCATGTCGGATGAGCCGCTAGAGAGGAACCGGGTAGACCTCCTGGTGGACGAGGTGACAGCTATAAACGGCACCGGCAAAACGGCCACCACGGCTGACGGCGAGCTTATTCGCTGGCGAAAGCTCGTGCTTGCCACGGGCTCCCGCCCCATTGTGCCACCCATCGCAGGCGTGGATTTGCCGGGCGTATACACAGTGCAGAAGGACGTGGGCTACCTTA
>JAPWUW010000243.1 GCA_028275325.1 Anaerolineae bacterium
TGCGTAAGAGGTCCAACGGATTTGCTCCCAGTAAGGGGCGAAGATGGCCCAGCGCCGCTCGAGCGGGATGCGCCTGTCAAAAAGGGCCTGGTAGTCGGCCTCCGTCATGCCGGCAACGAGCAGATCTCCCCGCGTGTAGTGGGAAAAGAGGGTGAAGACGTCCACGGCAGTGCTTACTCGCTCGCTCTCAGGCGGCAGGTGTTCGTGGCAGTCGATCACCTCCCAGCCTTCCATCAATGCCAGCAGCTGAGCCTTGATCTCTCCGGTGCGCATGGGGGACCTCCACGCTTGCAAGGATCTCGCTAGCGCGTTTATACACCCCATGGGCAATGGTTGGGAAGAGGCGCTTGCGGTGCTGCGGCCCACCTGGTATTGAACTCGCTGTGTGCAGCAGTTCGGCGGAACATTCTGGTGAGGGTGCAGGGTTGAGGCCGGGCTTGGCGAGCTGGATCAGCCTTATCTACCTCCTGTTGGCTCTGATATACAGCTCAAGCAACCCGCTATTTGAATCCCCTGATGAGGCATGGCATGTCGCCTTTGCCGCACATTTGGCACGCGGCGGCGGGCTGCCAGTGCAGCGCCCGGGTGAGGAAGGCCCCTGGCGGCAGGAGGGAAGCCAGCCACCGCTGTATTACGCCCTCCTGGCCGGAGTGACGCGCCTGCTGGGCCTGCCGCTTGAGGACCTTGAGCAGGTGTACGTGCCGAACCCGCATGCTTGCCTCGGGGATGCGACGCGCATCGCTTCGCGCAACCAGGCAGTGCACGGCCCAGAGGAGGCCTTTCCGTGGCGTGGCGCGGTCCTGACACTGCACGTGTGGAGGGTTGTGTCCGCGCTCCTGGGTGGGCTAGCCGTTTGGTCGACAGTGCGCATGGTGAGCGTGCTTTTCCCGGGCGAGAGTGGCTGGGCGGCGGGCAGTGGTCTGCTTGTGGCGCTGAACCCCATGTTCCTCTTCATCACCTCGTCCGTGAACAACGATGCGCTAGCCGCTGGCATGGCGGCCACGGTGCTTTGGCTGCTGGCGCTGCGCTGGGCGAAGGGCTTCTCGTGGGGGCGGGCGGCCATGCTGGGGCTGGCCTTGGGGGCAGCGCCTCTTGCCAAGTTGAGCGGCCTCACACTCTGGCCGGTGGCACTAGCGGTGCTGCTGGCGGCGGCACAGCGAGAAGGGCAACCGCGGCGGACGGTGGCCGAGGCGTTGGTGGTGTTCGGCCTGAGCCTCGGCGCGTGCGGCTGGTGGTTCGTGCGCAACTGGCGGCTGTACGGGGATCCAACAGGCCTACGCGTCATGCTGGACATTTTCGGGCGCAGGCCGGTGCACATCGACATTCTGGGGGAGTTCCAGTGCCTGCGCTGGTCGTTCTGGGGCGTGTTTGGGGCGATGAACGTGCTCATGCCCAGGTGGGTTTACGCGGTGCTCGATGCATGGGTAGGTCTGGCGGCCCTGGGGCTGTTTGTCCTGCTTGTCAGGGCCCTGGTGAGGCGCGAACCCGGCGCGAGTTGGGCCGCTGCATTAGGCCTGCTTGGCTACGTGGCGCTGCACTTTGTGGCCTTCTTGCGCTGGACCGCCCAGACAATGGCCACTCAGGGGCGGCTCATGTTCCCCGCTATCGGGCCCATCGCCCTGGGAATCTGGGTCGGCTGGGAGGAGGCTTGCCGGCTGCTGGTGCCCACGCGCTTGAGAAGGGTTGCTCTGCCTCTACCAGGTGCCTTTCTGGGAACGCTGGCATTATGCGCCCCCTTCATCTGGATCGCCCCGGCTTATCGGCCGCCCGAGTTGCCGCTCCCGGAGAAGATTGCCAACCCGGTGGCAGCAACCTTTGGGCAGGAGTTTCGGCTCCTGGGGTACGAAATGCACCCCGCGTCGCTGCATCCTGGGGAGGAGCTTGCAGTGACGGTGTACCTCGAGGCGCTGGGGGCTCCCACGAGGGATTGGAGCATGTTCTTGCACCTCATCGACGGGCAGCAGGTGATTGTGGCCCAGGAGGATCGCTATCCCCGCCAAGGCCTCGTGCGTGCAAGCCACCTCGCGCCGGGGGAGCGGTGGGCCGAGGCATTCCGCCTGCAAGTGCCTGATACGGTGCCTGCACCAGGTCAGCTTTCGCTGCGCTTTGGGTTTTACGACCTGCGCACGTGGGAGCGCCTGCGCACCTGGCCAAGTGGGGACGAGGCCGTCCTGGGAGAGGTGCGCCTGGAAGCCTGGCCGGGCCCCTACCCCAACCGCATATCGTACGTTTTTGGCGGCCGCATAGAGCTGGTGGGGTTTGATATGCCCCGCCGTAACGTCCGGCCCGGAGAGACGGTGTTGCTCAAGCTGTACTGGCGGGCCTTGGGCCCGGCTGAGCACGACTACACCGTTTTCACCCACATTCTGGAGCCGCCCTCGACTATCTGGGGGCAGGAAGACCGGCCCCCACATGTGCCGACCTCCCGCTGGCAGGCGGGGGCCGTCTACGAGGAAGCCTATGCCCTTGTGGTGAAGCCGGATGCACCGCCGGGCCTCTACGAGGTGGAGGTTGGGCTCTACCGGCCGGAGACAGGAGAGCGGCTGCGCCTGCCAGATGGGCGGGATTACGTGCTTCTGGGGCGCATTCGCGTGCGATAGGCGCGGGCTTTCCAGCGGGGAAGTGGGCTTGGCCAGTGCCCTGGCGCGGTGATATACTTGGCGCGCTTTCGCCGGGAGTAGCCAGGTGTTCGCCGAGCTGGTGAGCTTTTGCCTGCGGGCCGCCTACTTTGTCGCTGCTGCGCTCCTTGCTCTCTAT
Source organism: Anaerolineae bacterium (assembly GCA_028275325.1). Classification (GTDB taxonomy): domain Bacteria; phylum Chloroflexota; class Anaerolineae; order DRVO01; family DRVO01; genus JAPWUW01. The sequence goes on from JAPWUW010000243.1 coordinate 2,758, forward strand.
GGGCTGAATGCTCTTGTCCTCACAGCCCTGTACCTGCGCACGCGGAACCAGAGCCCCGTGGCCCCGCCCGAGCCTGAGGCCTGGCCAACCGTCACAGTGCAGCTGCCCATATACAACGAGCGCTGGGTCGCGGCGAGGCTCCTGCGCGCTGTGGCCGGGCTCGATTACCCGCAAGACCTGCTTGAGATCCAGGTTCTGGACGACAGCACTGACGATACAAGCCAGATCCTCGACGCTCTGGTCGCCCGGCTTTGCGCCCGTGGGCTCGACATACAGATCGTGCGCCGTCCCGAGCGTGCTGGCTACAAGGCGGGGGCGCTGCAGCATGGGCTGGGTCTGGCCAGAGGAGAGCTCATTGCCATCTTCGATGCCGATTTTGTTCCGCCGCCCGATTGGCTGCGGCGGGTTGTGCCGCACTTCTTGGTGCGGCCGCGGTTGGGGTTCGTGCAGACGCGCTGGGGGCACCTCAACGAGGCGTACAGCCTGGTGACGCGCGCGCAGGTGCTGGCGCTGGACGGGCACTTCCTGGTGGAGCAGACGGCGCGCAACCGCAGCGGCATGCTCATGAACTTCAATGGCACAGCCGGGGTGTGGCGCCGCGCGTGCATTGAGGAAGCCGGCGGCTGGCGGGGGGAGATCCTTTCGGAGGATCTGGATTTGAGTTACAGGGCGCAGCTTGCTGGTTGGGAAGGCCTTTACCTGCCCGAGGTGGAGGTGCCCTCGGAGGTGCCGCCAACTGTGGCGGCCTTCAAGCGCCAGCAGAGGCGCTGGGCGGTGGGAAGCCTGCAGTGCCTGCTCGCGTTGGGGCGGAGCCTGGCGTGCGCAAGCTTGCGCCCGTGGCAGAAGCTGGAAGGGTTCATCCACATTGGCGGTTACCTCACGCATCCGCTGCTTATCCTGCTCTTGCTCCTCTCGCTGCCGATGCTTGCGCTCCGGGTGCCGCTTGGGTGGCACATTGCCGGGCTGGGGTTGCCCAGCCTGGGGCCGCCGCTTTTGTACGCAGTGGCTCAGGCTTGCCAGGGGCGCTGCGGGTGGGCGCGGCTCGTGCACTTGCCGGCGCTCGTGCTCCTTGGTACCGGGGTTGCGGCGAGCAACACGTTGGGGATGGTTCGCCTGTTCCTGCGGCGCGAAAACCGTTTTGACCGGACGCCCAAATTCAACCTCAACGGGCGCTCCGGCCGCTGGCGCGGCCGCGGTTACGAGCTGGGTGTGGATGCCTCCGTGGCCTGCGAGCTTTTCCTCGCCCTGTATGCTCTGGCTGCTCTTGCCCTGGCCGGGGCACGCGGTGAGGTCTATGCGCTCCCTTTTCTTGCGCTGTACGCGGCAGCGTTCTCCTTCGTGGGGCTGCGGCACATGTGGGAGGGAAGGCAAAGCCGAGGCCGGGAGCGCGCCCGGCAGCCGGTGCGCAGGGCTGCGCGGCCGCTGTGAGGATGCCTTTAGGGCTCAATATGGAGGACGCCCCGCCGCCGATCTGCATCCAGAGCGGCGCGCTTCAGGAGGTCACAGAGCTGGCGTGGCCTGCGGATGGGGCCGACGAGCACATGCGGTGTGTCCCTGTCGCTTGAGGTGACGCGCACATAGCCAAGGCCAAGCAGCCGCTGCATGAGGCCCTGGTCCAATGCCAGATCCTGCACGCGCCACAGGTCCAGGTTGCGAACCTGCTTGCGCAGTATGCCGCTCTCAAGCTC
>JAPWUW010000244.1 GCA_028275325.1 Anaerolineae bacterium
AGGCTGCGCAGCAGGAGGGTCAGCTGCGGGCGACCCGCAGGGCGATGAGGGCAACGAGCGCCAGAGCCAGGAGCCAGATGGCCAGCACAAGCACTACCCCCGCCCAGCTCACGGGCTGGCCGGAGCGCAGCAGGTCCTGTGCCTTCTTGCGGCTCTCGTTCATCACCTGGCTGGGGATCAAGGCGAGCGCAAGGCGCACGCCAAGCGGCAGAAGGATGAGGTCGTCAAGGTAGCCAAGGATGGGGATCGGATCCGGGACGAGGTCCAGAGGGCTAAAAGCATAGGCCACAACGCAGGCGGCAAAGGCCCGCGCATACCAGGGCGTTCGCGGGTCCCGATAGGCCAGATACAGCGCATATACCTCCTGCCTCAGCCTGCTTGCCGCTTCCAGCCAGCGCGCAGCCACCCTCCTCAGGAGCGCTTGCCTTCCTCTTCGCGGCACCTGTCGCGTTGATTCCGACTCGCCCGAGCCGGCTCCACTCACCAGCCTAACCTCCTTGCAGCCCGAGCGCTCGAGCCTGCTCGACGTAATCCAGAGATTGGTGGCGGAAGTAGGTATTGTAAAGCTGCGCGTAGTGACCGCCCCGCAAAAGAAGCTCCTCGTGCGTGCCTTCCTCGATGATGCGGCCTTGTTCAAGGACAATTATGCGGTCGGCACGGCGCACTGTTGAGAGCCGGTGAGCCACGATGATCGCCGTGCGCTCCCGCAGGGCGAGCTCAAGGCCCTCCTGGATCTGGGCCTCAGTGAATGGATCGATGCTCGCCGTGGCCTCATCGAGGAGAAGTATGGCGGGGTCCTGCAGGAGGACCCTCGCCAGGGCGACAAGCTGCCTCTGCCCGAGGGAGAGGCGGGCACCCCGCTCGCCCACGTCCGTGTCCAGCCCTTGTGGCAGGTCCTGCAGCCAATCTCCGCCGGCTACAGCGCGCGCCGCCGCCTCCACTTCTTCGTCGCTGGCCTCAGGCACCGCGTAGCGGATGTTCTCGCGCACCGTCCCGCTGAAAAGATACGGCACCTGCGGCACGAGCCCGACCTGCCTGTGGTACCAGGCAAGGTCAAAGTTGCGGATGTCCTCCCCATCCACAAGCAGCTGCCCGCCCTGGAACTCATAGAGCCGCGCCACAAGCCGCACCAGGCTGGATTTGCCTGCCCCTGTGTGTCCCACAAAAGCCACTTTCTCGCGCGGCCGAATCATCAGGCAAAACCGCTCCAGCACAGGCTGGCCGCTGTCGTAGGAAAAGTCGACCTCGCGGAACTCCACCTGACCCTGCAACCGCGCCAGCTTCTTGCTAGCACGCTGCACCACCTTGGGCTGCGCATCGATGAGGGAGAAGACGCGCTCGGCCGCCGCGAGCCCATCTTGGAACTGGCTCCAGAACGAGGCGATGCTCGTGAGCGGGAACCAAAAGGCCAGGAGGCCCTGCACAAAAAGGTACCAGGAACCAGCGCTCAGCCGCCCACCAAGCACCTGCAACCCACCCGCATAGACGACAAGGGCTGTCCCCAGAGCGGCAAGCAGGTCGAGCAGCGGGAAAACACTCTCCAGCGCCAGGCCGCGCAGGAGCCCGATGCGGTAGGCCTTCTCGTTCACCTCGCGGAATTCATCGTAGAGCCCAGCCTCACGCCGGAAAGCCTTGGCCACAGCTATCCCGCTCAGGGATTCCTGGATGTTGGCGTTCACCAGGGCGCGCGCCTGCTTGGCGCGCAGTGTGGCCAGGCGCGCAAGCCTGCGCACAGCAAGCGAGAAGCCGATGATGACAGGCGCTGTGGCCAGCACAAGCAGGGCCAGGGCCCAGTTGACCCAGAAAAGCACACCCAGCAAGAGCAGGACAAGCAACAGCTGGCTCATGAGGTTCATGACCAGGTTCACCACCTCGCCAAAATCCTGAGAATCCGAGGTGATGCGTGCCACGAGCTTGCCCGTCGCCTGCTCGTCGAAGAACGACATATCCTGCTGCAGGAGCCTGGCGAAGCTTTCCTCCGCCAGGGCCACAACCACCCTGGCCACAGCGCGCGCCGAAAGCCGCTGCCGCCAATAGTTGAAAAGCCAGCCTGCCGCGCCCGAGATGAGGATGGCAAGGCATACCAGCGCCACCAGGCCCGCGCTGGGCCGCAGGGCAAGCAGGTCGATGCCACGGCTGATGAGCAATGGCCGTGCCGTGTTGAAGAGCGAGCTCAGCGCAATCGTCAGCGCAACAAGGCCCATCTGCCGAGCCACTGGCCGGAAGTAGAGGGCAATGCGGCCCACTAGCTCCCGATCGCTGTACTTGCGATCGTAGCTTTCCGCATCGAGCCCGCCGAGGATGAACCCCACCTCAGGCCCTCTCCTCAGTGCTTGCAGCAGGGCACGCCTGGCCCGAAGGCGCAAGCGGCCGGTCGTAGCGGGCGAAAATATTGCGGTAGGCCTCGCAGCGAGCCAGAAGCTCCTCGTGCGTGCCCTGATCCACCAGCCGGCCACTGCGCAGCACCAGGATCCGATCGGCCCAGCGGATCTGCGAGAGCCGATGGGTGATGAGGAAAGTCGTGCGGCCACGCCGCACCCTGTTCATCGCCGCCTGGATCAGGTCCTCGGTGGCGCTGTCGATGGCGCTTGTGGAATCGTCCATGATGAGGATGCGCGGGTCAGTGGCGAAGGCACGGGCAATGGCCAGGCGCTGCCTTTGCCCGCCCGAAAGAGTGACCCCCCTCTCGCCAATTACGGTGTCGTAGCCGGCGGGCAACTGCTCGATGAATTCGTGTGCCTGCGCCTCACGCGCGAAACGCTCTATCTCCTCGCGCGAGAGCGATCGGCGCGCGCCAAAGGCGATGTTCTCGGCCACAGAGCGCGAGAAGAGAAACACATCCTGCTCGATCGCCGAGATCTGCGAGCGCAGGGCCTCGAGCTGCCACTCCCGCACGTCCACCCCATCGATCAGCACCCGCCCTTCCCAGACGTCATAGATGCGGTTCACAAGGCGCGTGAGCGTGGTCTTGCCGGAACCAGTCCCACCGACGATGGCCACAGTCTCTCCCGGCCGCGCGCGGAAGCTTATGCCCTGCAGCACTGGCTTGCCCGGCTCATAGCCGAAGGAGACGTTCTCGAAAACCACCTCGCCGCGCATTGGGGCCGCATACCCGCCCTGGTTCTCGTCAAGCTCCGTCTCCGCCTCGATCAATGCCAGGATCCGCCTGGCGCCTGCAAGCCCAAGCTGCACGAGCGAAAAGGTGAAGATCGAGATGAAAGTTGGGAACTGCAGGATCCCCAGAAGCCCCATGTAAGCCACCACCTGGCCGACGGTCAGGCTGCCAGCGCGGTAAAGGCCCAGAGAGTGAAGAAAAGCTATCGGCAACATGACGTAATAGGCAAGTAATGGCAGGTACCTGGCCTGGATATCCCCCTGGCGAATGGAAAGCTCCCGAAGTTTGTCCACATCGGAGCCAAAACGCTGGGCTTCCATCGCCTCCTGGGCACACGCCTTCACCACCTCGATGCCGCCGATGACCTCGGCCAGCCTTGCGTTCAGCTCCCCAAAGCGCCCGCGCAGAGCCTCAGCCACCGGGGTGAGCTCGCGGCTGTAGCCGCGCACCGTGATGACGAGCGCCACGAGGAATAGCAAGGGCACAAGCAGCAGCCTCTCATCCAGCCCGGCGATCGCCACAAAGGGCATGACAACGCTGAAGGCAGATTGCAGGATGAGCCGCAGCCCCGGGCTGAACATGAAGTTGAGCTGACGCACATCGTTTGTGGCCCTGGCCATGATATCCCCAATGCGCTGGCGCCCGTGGAAGGTAAGGCTCTTGCCAAGCAGGGCAATGTAGAGCTCCTCGCGCGCATCTCGCTCGAGCTTTTGGGCCAGGAATTCGTTGGCCACATTGCCACCGAGGTTGAGGAGCGCCTGCCCAACGCGCACCCCAAGAAGCGCAAGGCACAGCGAGAGCAGCCCGGCAGCGCTGCGCTCGGGGCTCAGGGCATGGTCGAAGGCGCGGCCAATGTAGAGGGGGCCCAAGCTGCCAAGCCAGTTGCCAGCCACCACTGTCAATAGGACAAGGACCGGCAGATGGGGGTAGTGCAGAACGTGCGAAATTATCCAGCGGATTGGCCCTTTGCGGCTGTAAGTCGCCTCGCCAGGGACACTAAACTCTCTTTTCATCGCCCCCACTGCCAGGTCAGCGCAAGACAGCCTGTGGGAGGTCACTGCTGGGCGCAAACAAGTAGGGCTCCAATCGCCCTCTTCCTCTCCAGCCAATTGCTCACGACCCTAATCTTACGGCCAGCAGCCGTCCTGTCAAGCGAGCTCGTCGCGGCCAACGGGCGCGACCCCGACAAGCCCAATTCCTGGACAAACGCTGCGGTCGCCAAGGCTAAGCTGCGGAGCCCAGGCGCAACCTGATGTCGTCTCCTGTCTGAACTCCTTGCCCTATCGTTGCCACACCCGTGGCCACCTGAGCACGTTGGCGCCAGTTG
>JAPWUW010000245.1 GCA_028275325.1 Anaerolineae bacterium
CGTTGGCTATGGTGCGGGCCAGATGAACCTGCCCGACCGGCCAAACGTGCTGCGGGCTGTCATCGCGCAGGCAGAGCAGGTGCCTGCGGGGGATTCAGTGGTCGTCGTGGAGGCCAACGTCGACGACATGAACCCGGAATGGCTGCCGCTGGCCATGGAGAAGGTGCTGGCGGCCGGGGCGCTGGATGTGTTCCTCGTGCCGATCGTCATGAAGAAGGGGCGGCCGGGGCACCTGCTGCAGGCGCTCTGCCCAGAGGACCGGCTGGAGGCAGTGGCAGAGGCGCTCCTCGTGCACACGACGACGCTTGGCTTGCGGTACAGCCGGTGGGAGCGGATCAAGCTCGAGAGGCAAGAGTTGACCGTTTCGACGCCCTGGGGCGAGGTACGCATGAAGGTGGGTCTGCTTGGCGAGCGAGTGCTGAACGCCGCGCCGGAATACGAGGATTGCCGCCGCGTGGCGGAGGCGGCGGGCCAACCCCTGAAGGCCGTGTACAGTGCGGCCCTTGCTGCTTTCCTCAAGCAGCGCCCGCCTGCCTAAGGCTGCTGTGCCATCCTTTGCGCGCTGGCTTGCTCCGGGTAGGCCAGCACGATGACGCGGTGCGTGTTGTTGTTGAGTGGCCAGCAGCTGATGAGAGTGAGCCGCTCTCGGCGAGTAGGGGCCATCCAGAGCGCGTTTTGAAGCCTCTGCTCCGGCGGCATGCCCTTCTCCGGGATGATCAATACCTCGGCTACGCGGTAGCGGTACTCTTGCCCGCCTGCAACCAGGATGACCTCATCCGCGGGCTGGAGCTCAGCGAGGCGCCGGAAGACCTGGCCCTTTATGTTGTGATGCCCGGAGAGGACGACGTTTGAGCCCTGCCCGGGGGTGGCTGAGTTGATGTGCCAGCCGATAGCTCCATCCGGCACTTCCTGCCAGCGCGAGCCGCCCTCTGCCGCTACCCAGCCAAGCGGGACAACGGGTGCATCCACTCCTATAGAGGAGATGACGAGCCTGCTAGGTGGCGCCGCCTGCGGCTGTGGCGTTGGGGTTGGGGCGACCACGGTAACCGCCAGCTGCGGCACCACCTTGCTTGCGCTTGGCAGCGCGCCGCTGGATGGCCCACCTGGCAACTCTTGCGTGGTCACGGCCTTGGCTACAGGTGTCGCTGTGGCGGCTGGGCCAGGGGGCACACTGCCCGGAAGAGGGCTTCTTGTCACCGTCACTGTGCAGGCACAAAGTGCCAGGCCGGCCAGTGGCAAAAAAAGAGCCCGGTTGAGCACTACCCTGGGCACAGCTTTGGTCGTCCTTCAGGATGGCCGCACGGGCGAAGGCGAGGGGCGTTCCTTTTGCCTGGCCCCGTGCATATCTAGCTCTGGGAGATCGGCATGGACGAGGAGCGCAAGCGCCTGGCGATCCATCCGCGCGACCTCCGCGCCGGTGCGCAGGTCGAGCCAGCGCACGCGCACCTCACCTGTGCTCTCGTCGATCCTGTATTCCCGGCAGATGTGCATTGTCGCACCCCTCATAGGTAAAGCCGCAGGTCCTCGCTCCACTGGCCGCCCTGGGAGAGGTAGCGTGCCAGCTCCTCAGGCGGCACGGTGCGCAGGACCTCGCCAGTCTCAGCGTCGATGACCTTGATGACGACGTTTCCGGCCTCCTGGTCGACCTCGTAACGCAGGTGCACCGAGCTGTGCAGCTTGGCTTTGCTTGTCTGCTCCTGAATGCCTGGGCCGAGCTCAGAGGCCTCGGCTTTGGGAACTGGCCGGGGTTCCTGTGTTGCGCGCAGGTAGGCACGCCACGCTATTGCCGCAGCCTCCGCTGCCTGGCGGATATCCGGCCTGTCTTCGAGCTGAACCTTCTGAACCGGATCCATGGCTTGCATCCTCCAGCTTTATCCGAGCAGCCCGCCCAGCAGCCCCGCGCCCCCAAACACAAGCCACTCCTGCTGGCGCTGGAGCGAGGCGACAAACTGCTGCTGCAGCCGGTAGTACTGGTTGCGCAGGTTTGTCTCTTCGGCCTGCAGGCGCTCCTGCGTCTGCTTGACGCGCTTGTCGTACATGCCTATCTGTTTGTCCAGATCCGCGCCCCGGCGGGCGATGATGCTCTCGTTTGCATCCTCGATATAAGGGTCTAAGGCACTGTTGACAGCGGCCGCTACCTCCTTTACCAGCGCGGCCACACTCTGGAAATCGTTGGCAAGCGCGCTGCTGAGGGCAGCGCTATCCGTCAGGCGTATCGTCATGTTTGTGCCGTCGATGCTGAAGCCAAGCTGCGCCAGGGACCCGTGCTCGTAGCGAGCCAGGAGCACCTGGTGCAGGCTGTAGCGCAGCCCCGCCAGGAGGGAATCCCCGTAGAGAGTGCCGCGGCTGTACGTTGGGTTCTCCTTGTAGCCGCCACTGCTCGAGAGGGTGAGCCCCGTCTTGGCGCGCAGGTAGCCGATGGCGTCGTTGAACTTGGCCACGAGCTCTTGGATCTTGTTCTGCGCCGCGCTCAGGTCGACGCCGACGGTGAGTTCGGCTGTGCCCGCCTTGAGAAGGTCGAGCGTCACGCCGCTTATCACGTCGGTGAGGCCGCTGTTGCGGCTGCGGCTCACGGTGAGCGTCCCGTTCACGGTGATGAGCGCGTTCTGCGCCGCCTGCAGCTCGTGCACCGGGCTCCCGCCGCTCAGGAGCTCAAGACTTGCCAGGATTGAACCTTCTACATCCTCGCCGCGGATTGCGAAACGCTCGCCTGTCCGCCTGGCTGCGAGCACGAGGTGCCGATCCACCACGCTTGCCGTGAGCTCGTTGCCGGCGGCGTAGGTCGCGGCGTTGATCTTATCGCGAATGTCCAGGAGCGAATCCCCCGCCTGGACGCTGATCAGCGCTCCCTGCGCGGTATAGCGCACCCTGGGGGCGCCTGCCTCCCCGAAGTACTTCGCAGATGCCGGCTCGGCTTCCGAGAAGGAAATCACCAGGCCGCGGCCTGTGTCGAAATCCCTGCCGGCGACGGCAGAAAGGGATTGCCACGTGCTCGTGGTGCCAGGCTGGCCGTCGGCGCGCGCGATTTCCACGGCTGAGCCCTCCTCGTCGACGAGCCGGAACTGCCAGGCTCCGGCGTACTGGCGCAGCTCGACGTAATAGGCCCCGCTGCCAAGCTGGGCCAGGCCCTCGCCAACTGGCGCTGCCGCAAAGCCCGTCACGACGGTATCCGTCACCTCGGCGGAAGCCGCGGCAGAGGCAAGCCCGCCTATGTAGAAAGTGCCGCTCAGCCCGAGCGGCTCGGCGGGCTGGGAGATCTGAGCGCTGCGAATGCTGTGTGCCTTTGCCAACTGCATCACATTGAGGGAGAAGGAGCCGGTGCTTGCCGCATCGGCGGCGGAGGCCCTTATCACCGTGGCATCCGAGACGGTCGCAGTGCGGGCAGCCCCAAAGGTGTAAGAGGGGGATAGCCCGGCGAGCTGCTCGGCCACCGCATCCAAGGCGCTCAGCTTAGTTGCCAGGTCCGAGATCGCGGCGCGCACCACCTGCAGATCGCTCGCCTTTTGCTGCAGTGCCGAGAGCTGCTTCTGCTTTTGCGCCAGCGCCGTGGCGACAAGCGCGTTGATGCTCGCGCTGGAGAGGTAGCCCCACGTCTCCTGGTTGTAGAGGCTCACGCCCGTCGTGGCCACAGCTCACCCCCTCAGCCGGCCACGCTCAACCGCCCGGCGGCGGCCAGCGGGCACTCGGCTGCCAGGCGCTGTTCCTCGCGCTGGCGCCTGCCGGCCTCAGCCCAGGCGGAGCGCAACTCCCGCAGTATGCGCGCCGGCGTGGCGAAATCCTGCTCCCGCAGTTGTTGCTCGCAGAACTGGTACAGCGCGTAGAGCCGCCCGGCAAGCTCGGGCGCGGCCTCGAGGTCGAGCGAACGGCGAAGGAGCGAAACGGCCTCCAGCGCGCGCGAGAGATCCCCCGCCGCGCAGGCGCTTATGGCGGCATCGTAGACGAGGATCACCCTCTCCAGAGGAGAGGCGGTGAACACCTGCTGCTGCCGGTAGATGGCGCTTGCTCCGTCCCTGGTCATGCTGGCTTAGCCTCCTTAGGCCGGGAGGGGGCTGCTGGCCCCCTCCCAATGCGCTTGAGCTGCTAGCCCCCCTTACCGGAAGAGGCTGAGGATGTTCTGCGGCATCATGTTCGCCTGCGAGAGCATCGCGAGGCTCGTCTGCTGCAGGATGGAGAGCTTGGTGACCTCCACCTGCTCGTAGGCCATATCGGCGTTCATGATGCGGTTGAACGCGGCCTCGGTGTTGGCGTGAGCCACCGATAGCGTCTCCTCGCGGAAGGAGAGCCGGCCGGAGACAGCGCCGATCGTGCGCAGCCTGGCGCTCACCGTGTCTATGGCCGCATCCAGCGCGTCCATGGCAGCCCGAGCTCCGCTGGCGCTCATCACGTTGCCGTTGTAGGTGCCGCCGCGGATGTAGTCGAAGGTGACGGTGTAG
>JAPWUW010000025.1 GCA_028275325.1 Anaerolineae bacterium
CCTCTCTTACGCTCACCTGCGCCAGCCCAAAGGGAAAGCCGCGCTGGACCCCGCGCTCCTGCCGGAGCACAGCAGGGGCCTCATTTGCCTGAGCGGCTGCCGGCAGGGGCCCGTGGCGCGCCTGCTGCTGCGCGGCGCGCGCAGAGAGGCCAGGCGCGCTCTGGAGTTCCTTGCTGCGGCCTTTCCCCCGGGCAACCTGTATGTCGAGCTGCAGCAACTGCTGGGCCCGGGGGATGACCACCTGATGCGCGCGCTGGCCGAGCTCGCGGGCGAGCTCGGGCTCCCCGTTGCCGCGACGGGAAACGTCCACTACGCCACGCGCGCCGGCTCCCGCCTGCAGGATGTGCTCGTGTGCATCCGCCACAACACGACCCTTGCCCAAGCAGGGACACTGTTGCGCCCCAATTCCGAGGCCTTCCTGCACTCCTCGGCCGAAATGGCTGCGCTCTTTGGCAGCTGCCCCGAGGCGCTGCGCAACACGCTGGAGATCGCCGGGCGCTGTGAGCTGCAGCTGGACTTTGCAGCGCAGGCCGTGCCCGCACAGCCGCTCCCGCCCGGACGCACGCCGCAGGAACGCCTGCGGGAGCTTTGCCTGCAGGCCTTCCCGGGCCGCTACGGCCACACGGGCGCCGAGAGGCAGAAGCGGGCACTGGAGCAGCTGGAGCACGAGCTCGCGGTCATAGAGGCCACAGGCCTCAGCGAGTACTTCCTCCTCGTGCACGATATTGTCCGCCACGCGCGGCAGGAGGGCATACGCTGCCAGGGCCGCGGCTCGGCAGCCAACTCCATCGTCGCCTACCTGCTTGGCATTACGGCCGTGGACCCGCTCCAGCACAACCTGCTTTTCGAGCGCTTCCTCTCGGTGGAGCGCTATTCCCAGGAGCACTCCATGCCCGATATCGACCTGGACTGCGAGCGGGACCGCCGCGAGGAGCTCATCCAGTATCTCTACCGGCGCTATGGCTGGGAGCACACGGCCATGGTCTGCACGCTCGTGACCTTTCGCGCCCGCAGCGCCCTGCGCGACGCGGGCAAGGCGATGGGCTTCGCCCCTGAGCTCCTCGATCGGGTTGCCAAAAGCCTGGATTTGCACCGGGCAAGCGAGCTCACGGCGGAGGCGCTCTCCCACATTTTGCCCTCCGAAGAGCTGGAGAGCCCGCTCTGGCAAGAGCTGCTGCGCATCTGCCGGCAGATGGAGGGGATGCCGCGCCACCTCGGCATCCACGTTGGCGGCATGGTCATCACGCGCTGCCCGCTCGTCGAGGTGGTGCCGCTTGAGCCGGCTGCGATGCCGGGCCGCGTGGTCATCCAGTGGGATAAGGACGCAGCCGAAGATGCTGGCCTCATCAAGATAGATATCCTCAGCCTGGCCATGCTCTCGCTCATCCAGGAAGCGACGCAGCTTGTGCGCAGCCACTATGGCCAGGAGCTCGAGCTCAGCTCGCTGCCGCTGGATGATCCTGCCGTCTATGACCTCATCTGCTCTGGGGATACAGTGGGTGTCTTCCAGGTGGAATCCCGGGCGCAGGCGCAGATGCTGCCGCGCCTGCAGCCGCGCACGTTCAACGACCTGGTGGTGGAAGTGGCGCTCGTGCGGCCGGGGCCGCTCCAGGGCGGCATGGTGCACCCTTACCTGCGCCGGCGCCGCGGCGAGGAACCCGTGACCTATGCGCACCCGGCCATGGAGGCAGCGCTCTCGGATACTCTGGGGGTGATAGTCTTCCAGGAGCAGGTGCTCATGGTGGCGCGCGATGTCGCCGGCTTCACCCCCGGGGAGGCGGAGAAGCTGCGCCGCGCCATGGGGCGCAAGCGCTCGCGCGAGGAAATGGAGGCCCTGCGGGAGCGCTTTGTGGCCGGCGCGATGGCAAATGGCGCCACGAGGCAGCAGGCGGAGGCCGTCTTCGACCAGCTGTGCGCCTTCGCCTCCTATGGCTTCAACCGTGCCCATGCCGCCTCCTTCGCCCTGCTCACGTACCAATCGGCCTGGCTGAAGCGCTACTACCCTCTTGCCTTCTACACGGCCCTGCTCAACAACCAGCCAATGGGCTTCTACGGCCCCGATGTCGTCGTCGGCGATGCCAAGCGGCACGGCATAAGGATCCTGCCAGTGGACATCAATCGCTCCCAGGAGCGCTGCCACATCGAGGGGGAGGCGATCCGGCTCGGGCTCAGGATGGTGCGTGGGCTCGGCGAGGCAAGCTGCAGGGCCATCCTGCAGGCAAGGGGGTCAGGTGGGCCCTTCGGGAGCCTGCGTGAGCTCTGCCTCAGGGTGCCCTCGTTGGGGAGGGCCGCGCTGGAAGCGCTCATCATCGCTGGCGCTTGCGACTCCTGGGGTGTGCCGCGGCGGGAGCTGCTCTGGCAGCTGCCGCGGCTCCTGGAGCGCCCCCAGCCCCTCATAGATGACCTGCCAACCGTGCCGCTGCCGCAGCTTTCGCCAAAGGAAGCGCTGGCCTGGGAACAGGCGCAGCTCGGGCTCACGAGCGCAGCAGAGCCCGCTGCTTTCTACCAGCAGGCGCTCCTGCGCGCCGGAGCACTGCCCAGCAGCCAGCTCAAGGAGGCGCCCCAGGGCGCCTGGGTGCGCGTGGGCGGGGAAGTGATCGTCCGGCAAAGGCCGCCCACAGCGCGCGGCTTTGCCTTCATCACCCTCCAGGATGAAGAGGGCTTCATCAACCTCGTGCTGCCACCGGCCGTCTACGGAGCGCACAGGCTCGCAGTGCGCGCCCCGGGGCTCCTTGCGGAAGGCGTGGTGGAGCGGGATGGCCCGCTTGTGAACGTGCGCGCCGAACGGCTCTGGCCGCTCTGGCCGGAGCTCAGCTAGCGCCTGCGCTAAACCGAGAAGCGGAACTGGATCACATCGCCATCCTGGACGATGTAATCCCGCCCTTCGGAGCGGACGAGCCCGAGCTCCCGCGCGGCCGCAAGCGAGCCGGATCTCCTCAGGTCGGCAAAGGAAACGACTTCAGCGCGGATGAACCCGCGTTCCATATCGCTGTGCACTTTGCCAGCGGCCTTCAGGGCGGTGGTGCCGCGGCGGATCTCCCAGGCGCGGATCTCGTTCCCGCCGACAACGGTGAAGAAACTGATGAGCCCGAGCAGGTCGTACGCGGCGTGCGCCAGCTGTTGCACAGCATCCGGCGGGAGCCCCCAGGCCTGGCGCAGCTCCTGCGCCTCGGGCCCGTCCAGCTGGGCGAGTTCCTCCTCCAGCCGCGCGCAGATCCACATGGCCGCTCCCCCCTCCGCCTGGGCGCGCGCAAGCAACGGCTGCAGGAGGCTCTGCGCTTCCTGCACTTGCTCCTCCCCGAGGTTGAGCACATAGAGCCGCGGCTTTTCGGTGAGCAGGAAAAGCCCGCTGAGGATCGCCTGCTCTTGCGCAGTCCGCGGCAGGGTGCGGGCTGGCTGCCCGGAATTGAGGTGCGCCTGCAGTTGCTCCAGGAAATGCAGCTCTTCCCCGTACTCGCGCGGCTTTGTGCGCGCCAGCGCCCGCGTGCGCTCGAGGCGCCGCTCGACCGTGGCCAGGTCGGCGAGGATGAGCTCCGTATCCAGCACGGCCAGGTCGCGCATCGGGTCCACTGTGCCCTCAGGGTGCGGCACGTCGGCCGCGCGGAAGGCCCGCAAGAGCACTAGGACCGCATCCACCTGCCGGATATGGTGGAGGAACTGGTTGCCGAGCCCCTCGCCCCTGTGGGAGCCGCGCACGAGCCCGGCGATGTCCACGAACTCAACCGCCACCGGCACGACGCGCGGCGGCCGCAGAAGCTCGGCCAGCCACTGCAGCCGCTCGTCGGCAAGCGGCACGACCCCCACGTTGGGCTCTATCGTCGTGAAGGGATAGGGCGCCACTGCTGCCCCCGCCCGCGTGAGCGCGTTGAAGAGCGTGCTCTTGCCAGCATTCGGCAGGCCCACAATGCCCACTTGCAGCCCCACAGCCCCTCCTCAGCCAGAGCACCGGGTCAGGCTGAACGCCCGCCCTCCGCCTGGCGCGGCAGCCAGAAGTAGAAACAGCTGCCCTTACCCAGCTCGCTCTCCAGCCAGACGCGGCCACCGTGCCACTCGGCGATCGCCTTCACTATCGTGAGCCCCAGCCCATAGCCGGGCACAGAGCGCACCTCCGGCCGCTCAGCACGGAAGAAACGGTCGAAGACCCGCATCTGATCCGCTGGCGCGATGCCAATGCCCTTATCCGCCACGGCCACCTGCACGCCCTCAGCATCGGCGCTCACGCTGATATCGATCGTGCCGGCACTGGGCATGTACTTGGCGGCGTTGTCGATGAGGCACAGCATGGCGCGCACGAGGGAGTTGCGGTCCGCCACAACAAGAGGCGGCACCTCCGGCAGGTTGAGGCGGACGTTGTGCCCGCGCTTCTCGAGCTCAAGCCGCAGCGTGGCCAGTGCCGCCTCTATGGCCCCGGCAACGCTGCATCTCTCGAGCTTCAGGCCCATGCCCATCTCGATGCTGTTGAGGTCGACAAGGTTGTCGAGCAGGCCGGAGACGTAATCGACGTTCTCGACAATGCGCGAGACGAAATCCTGCTGCTGGGGGTTCAGCTCCCCCACGCGCGGCAACATGCTTGCGTAGCCGCGCAGGAACGTAAGTGGCCGTCGCAGGTCCTGCGAGAGCGCGGAGACAAAATCGGCCTCCGCATGCTGGCGGCGCAATAGCTCCGAGACGTCCCGCATCACCGCCACGCGCCCATCGTTTGTGCCGCCGAGCGAGATGGGCGAGAGGGCGGTGTAAAAGGTCCGCCCGTCGGCCAGGCGCACCTCGCGCGTGAGGGAAGGGCCCGAAAGCGGCATTTGCAGGATAGCCCGCAGGCCGCCATCGGCGATGAGCTCCTCCACGAGCGCGCCCGAGGGAGCGCCGCCGAGGTTGAAAAGCTTCTCGGCGGCCGGGTTCGCCAGGACCAGGCGCCCGTACCCGTCGACCACCAGGATGGGGTCCACCGTGCTTGCAAGCACTGCGCGCAGCCGCGCGCGCTCGCTCTGTGCTTCCCCGAGAAGGCGGCTGTTCTCGTGCACCACCGCGGCCTGAGCGCCAAGCGCTGCCAGCAGGCGCAGCTGCTCCTCGGAAAGCTCCCGCTTCTCCCCGTACAGCACCCACATGGCGCCAACCGCCCTCTCCGCTGCAAGCAGGGGCACGCACACTGCGGAGCGCACGCCGGCTGCAAGCAAGGCGCTGCCGCCCTGCCGGGCGTGCCGCAGCAAGCTGCGCACCGGCAGCGGCCGCCCTGTGCGCTGGGCCTGCTCCGCAATGTGCAACACCTGCGGCAGGAGCTTGGCCCATCCGGAGAACCCTCCCGCCTGCGCCACGGGGGCGGGCGTGGGCCTGCCCTCGCCCAGGCAGATGCACGCAGCCACCCCCTGCGTGCCGGAGACGGCCGCCTCTAGGATGGGCTGGAAACTCCAGTCCTTGCTTGCCGAGACGGAACGGGTCACCTCGTAAAGGAGGGCAAGATCGGTGAGCCTCCTGTGCAGCGAGAGGCGCATCTGCTCGAAGGAGCGGCCCAGGTGCCCCAGCTCATCGTGCCCGGAGATCGTCACGGGCACATTCAGGTCGCCAGCAGCGATCTCCGCCGCTGTGCTGGCCAGGCGAACCAGCGGGCGGGAATAGCGCGTGGCGCCTATCCAGATGAGGGCGCAGCCCAGCAACCCCGCGCCCCCGGCGAGCGCAAGCGCAGGGGCCACGAGCTGAAGGGCGAGCATGAGGATGGCCTCCCGTGGGATCTCCATCACCACGCTGAAAGGGTAGCCGCCAACCGGGAGCAAGTAGACGAGCCGCCTCTTGCCCGTAACGTCCCACACCTCATAGGCGGAGCCGGTGCCGGTGAGGATGGGCCGCATGGCAGTGGCCGGCACATCCCACAGAGAAGCCATGTAGGCAGCAGCCGGGTGCACGACGATGCGCCGCGCCTCATCGACGACAAACCCGGTGCCAGCGCCCATCGGCCACTGCAGTTCGGCCACCACATCGCCGAAGAGCGCGCTGCGCGCCGGATCCATGCGCCCGACCAACCACCTGCCTTCCCCCAAGGGGCAGACAATGCTCACGAAAGCTGCGCCTGTGCGCACCTGCAGCCCCGTCACGCCCGAGGCCGTGGGCGGCAGGCTCTGCATGAGAGCAAGCTCCGCGCTTGCAAGCTCAACTGGCTCCCCTGTGGGGCTGCCAAGCGCAACCGCCTGCCCGTCCGCCGTGGCGACAAGCAACTGCGAGAACTGCCGCGAGAGGCCAAACCAGCGCTCAAGCAGGCTTCGGCGGCCTTCCTCGCTCTGGAGCTCGCCCGAGCCAGCAATGGCCAAGAGCAGCTCCTGGGCTGAATCCAGCCCACGCGCCAGGCGCTGGCCAGCAGCAGCCGCCTGCGCGCCTGCCTGCTCCAGGGACCAGCGCTCGGCCGCGCGGGCGCCCGCCCAGACCAGCACCCCGCTCAGCGCGAGTAGCCCGGCTGCAGCTATTGGCAGGTAGGCAGCCAGCACCTTGGCCCGCAGGCTGCGCGCATAGGGCGGCAAGCGCGATGGCGCCGGCACCGGGCGCAGTCGCAAGGCAACATAGGCAAGCTGGGTGCAAACGCCCGCCACTGCCGCCTGCACCACCAAGGCGAGCAGCACGAGCGCGCTGGAATCGATGGCCTGCGCAAACGCAGCCAAAAAGGAGCCGCTTGCACTCGCGTACTGCGCTGCCACCACTACCGGCCACGTCAGCACGCCGGCAAGCGGCGCTGCTACCAGGGGCAGCCGCAACAGCCCCCCCAGCTTGCCCCGATAGGGCTGGGTGAGGAAAACGTGCACAAGCAGCGCATAGTAGCCGCCCACAAGAGCCGAGAGAGGGTTGTGATCGTACCACAGGCTCTGGGCAAGGTGCGCGAGGAGGCCAACGGCCACGCACTCGGGCGCGCGGCAGTAGGCTGCCGCAAGGGTGACTGGAACAAGCAGGAGAAGGGGCAACCTTATGGCACGGCCGCCGGAAACCCAGGCGTATGGGCCAAGCGAGATTGTGAGCACCAAGAGAAGGGCGCTTGCCGAAGCAAGCAGAGCCAAGAACAGGCCCGCCCATGCCGGCCAGCGCCGGCCCTGCGCGCCCACGCGCAGCCACACCAGCGCCCCCACGAGAAGAAGGACGCTCGCGCCCAGCATGAGCTCATAGGCCAGAGCTTGCGCGGGCGGCAGGAGCAGCGGCTCCTGCCAGCGATCGAAAAGTATCAGCTGCAAGCTTGCGCCCATAACCTGCCCGGCTCGCCCAGGTGGGCCAAGCACCCCATCGCAACGCGCATGCGCCGATTATAACAGGGCCAAAGGCCGGCCCGAAAGCCCCCTGCTTTGACGCTGCCAGGAGTGGAAAGCTATACTCTCGCGCGTTATGGAGCTTATACTTGCAGTCGATACGGCAACAGCGTACGCAAGCGTCGCCCTCTGGCGGCCGTACCAGGTCCTTGCGGAGCAAACGTGGCTCTCCCGCGGGAACCACACGGTCGAGCTCATGCCGACTATCGTCGAGATGATGGCGCGCGAGGGCGTGCAGCCCAAGGAGCTCACCGGCCTGGCCGTGACTAAAGGTCCAGGCTCCTTCACGGGCATGCGCATTGGCATCTCGCTCGTCAAGGGCATGGCGCTTGCCCTGGGCCTGCCAGTGGCCGCCATCCCCACGCTGGAAGTGATAGCTCACGGTCAATCTTGCCGCTTTTTGCCCCTGCGGGCTGTGCTTCAGGCCGGCAGGGGCCGCCTTTGCTGGGCCGACTTTCGCTGGGAGAGGGGGGCTTGGCGGCAGGTGGGGGGGCTGCAACTCGGCCGGCTGCCGGAGCTCGTGGCGGGCATTGAGCGGCGCACCCTGTTTGCTGGCGAGCTGGGCGAGCAGGAGGTAGCCTATATCCAGGAATCCCTTGGGCCAGCCGCCGTCATCGCCTCCCCAGCTGAGGGCCTGCGCCGTGCGGCGTACCTGGCCGAGATTGCTTACCGGCGGCTGAAACGCAAGCAGGCGGAGGAGCTCACCTTCTCGCCCACTTACCTCATGCCAGGAGCGGAACCGGTTGAGTGAGTTTTCCGATCCGCAAATAAACTTTCGCGTGCGGCCGATGGCACTGCCCGATGTGGATCGTGTGGCCGCGATAGAGAAGCTTTGCTTCAGCAACCCCTGGCCCCCAGATACCTACCGGCGGGACCTCCGCTATCATGGCGCTTCTCACTACGTTGTGCTTGAGGAACTCTCGGCCGAGCCCACCATCGTTGGCTTTGCCGGTTACTGGCTCATTCAGGGGGAAATACATATCTCCACCATTGGCGTCCACCCGGATTACCGCGGCCGGGGCCTCGGCGAACTGCTCTTTGCTACGATGTTGCGCGAGGCCCAGAGGCACGGCTGCCGGCTTGCCACCCTGGAAGTGCGTGTCTCCAACCACGTGGCGCAGGCGCTTTACTTCAAGTACGGCTTCCGCGTTGTGGGGCGCCGGCGGCAGTACTACCGCGATAACAACGAGGATGCCTTCGTCATGGAGCTTTCGGGCCTGCAGACGGAGCAATACCGCCAGGCGCTTGCGGAGCGCTGGGAGCGGCTGCTTCAGCGGCTGCGCTCTGAGGCGCGGCTTTCTCACGCGGGTAACGCGCACAGGGGAGAAAAGCGGTGAGGCGCCGCCTCGTCTGCAGATGGCCTGTGGCTTGCACAAAAGGGAGGAACGAGCATGAGCACGCTGCCCGATGACCTGCGGCTGCTGCACAGGCTGATCGCCAATTGCACCCTGTGCCCGCTGCACAAATCCCGCACGATGGCCGTGCCTGGCCATGGGGATCCGGAGGCGCGCGTGATGTTCGTTGGCGAAGCGCCGGGCTTTCACGAAGATCGGCAGGGGCTGCCGTTTGTGGGCGCTGCCGGGCACCTTCTGGATGAGCTGCTGCAGAGCATCGGGTTGGATCGTTCCGAAGTCTTCATCACGAACGTGATCAAGTGCCGCCCGCCTGGCAACCGCGATCCGCTCCCGGCCGAGATCGAAGCTTGCGCGCCCTACCTTGATAAGCAGGTGGAGCTCATCAACCCTGAGATCATCGTCACCCTGGGGCGGTTCTCCATGGCGCGCTTCCTGGGGCCGAGCGCATCGATCACCCGCATCCATGGGCAGCCGCGGCTTGCCGATGAGCGCATCGTCCTGCCGCTCCTGCACCCGGCGGCCGCCCTGCGCCAGGAGCGCTTCCGGGCGCAGTTGCAGGAGGGCTTCCTCGTGCTCAAGCGCCTGCTCTCAGGGGAGCTGCCGCCGGAGCTGCGCAAAGAGCCCCCGCCAGGGCCGCCACCACAACAGCTTTCCCTTTTCTAGGCGGCGCGAGGGCCAAGGGGCCGGAAGAACATACCAACGGGGTCAGGAGGACAAGGTGATGGATGGGCAAAGCAGGCGCTTTCAGGTGTACCGGGGCGGGGCTGGCGCGTTGCGCGGCCGCACGAGGCTCATCGCCTGGGCAGCAGTGGCCATAGTGCTGCTCGTCGTGATCTCCGCCTCGGCCACCATCATCCAGGTGGGCACTGTGGGCGTAGTCAAGCGGCTGGGCCGCGTCACGGGCGCAATACTGGATCCCGGGCTGCACTTCATCGTGCCCTTCACCGATAGCGTCATCATCTACAACACCAAGGATATCGTCTACGAGACGGCGCCGGCCGAAAAACATGCTACTTCCCGCGCTGATTACATCGACTTCCCCGTCGATTCCACCACGCAGGATGGCCAGCAGGTGCTCATCTCCTACTCCATTCGCTTCCACATCGTGCGCGAGGAGACGACGCGGATCGCCAGGGAGCTCGGCGACGAGGCCGCTGCCGTTGAAAAGGTGGTCAAGTTCCACTCTCGCGTCGTCGCCAGGCAGGTGCCCCGCAATTACCGCGCCTCCGACCTCTATACGGGGGATGTGGCCAAGGTCCAGCAGGAGATCGAGGAGGAACTGCGCCCGCTTTTCCTGGCCAAGGGGCTCTACCTGGATGCCTTCGGCATACGGGAGATCGCCTTCTCCGAAGAATACGTCCGCGCTGTGGAAGAAAAGCAGATCGAGCAGGAGAGGGTCATCACGGAGCAAAACCGTGCCAAGCAGGCCGAATACCGCAAGCAGGCACTCATCACGCAGGCGCAGGGAGAGGCGGAAGCGATCAGGCTGCGAGCGCAGGCCCTCTCTGAAAACCCGGACATAATTCGGCTCGAGTTCGTCGATGCGCTCAAGAACCCGCAATCGGCCGTGAAGGTCATTGTCGTCCCCGGCGAGGCTGTGTTGCCTATCCTCAGCCTGGATTCGGCCCTGAGCTCAAGCAGCCCAGCAGCGCCGGCTCAACAGGGGGAGTGAACTGGCACCGTGCTGAAGTTGGCGCATCTTCGAGGAGGGGTAAGGGGTGCAGGGTAGAACGCGCTTGGCGACTATTGTTGGCATTGTGACGGCCGTGCTCATTGCGGCAGCCGGGCTAAGCTCACTTTTCTGGCTCACCGGGGCGGCCATTGGGCCCGGGCAGGCAGCTCAGATCCAGCAGGATAACAGGCTCTGGCTGATGGCCACGGCAATCGCTGGCTCTGCCGGCGTTGCAGGGCTCTTGCTCCTTTGCGGCCTGCTCTGCGCGCCGGCACTGGAGAGAGGGCCAGGCTGGTATGTGGCGGGCCTGCTCACTCTGAGCGCTGGCGGGGCACTGGCCATTCTGGCGGCCATGGCCGTTCTTGCCCGGAGCTTTGTCGTTGTGCCGGCGCTCCTGCAGGGGGAGGAAGGAGCACTGCTTCACTACCGCACGCTGGGGGCCCTGGCAAGCTTGACCGCAGGGAGTGGCCTGGGAGCCCTCATCCTCGGGGGTATCTTCCTCTCGTGGGCGCAATGGGGCAGGAGCCATGCGCCGGCGCTCGCCTTCGCGATTGCGGCAGTGCTGCTTGTGCTCTCCAGGGCCCTTGCTGTTTTTGCCCCATTGCTCCTTTGCCTGTGCTTGCTTGCGCTCGCTGCGGGGGCGGCCCTTTTCGCCCTCAAGGCGGCCCCAGCAGCCGTGCCCGAAAGGCCGCAGCCGGCGCCCGCACCGACAGGCGCGCCGCGTCGCGCTCAGCGCCCTAAGCGGCGCCGGCGCTGAGGCAATACGCGCCTTGACAGGTTGACACAAGCAGTTATTCTTGGGGAAATTGGGCGAGCAAAATCACCCTGAGCGGAGGAACTCAATTCCTGGTAGGAGGTCTTGGCATGCCTGTGATGCCTGAGCCAACCGTGGGCGACACAAGCTGGTTTGTGCACGATCGCTTTGGGCTTTTCATCCACTGGGGGATCTACTCAGCCGCAGCCCGGCACGAGTGGGTGAAATCCCGCGAGAAGATAAGCGACGAGGAGTACCAGAAGTACTTCGACCACTTTGACCCCGATCTCTACGACCCCCGAATCTGGGCGCAGGAAGCCAAGAATGCTGGCATGAAGTACTTCGTGGTCACGACGAAGCACCACGATGGCTTTTGCCTGTGGGATTCGGCGCTCACCGACTACAAGGCACCCAATACCCCCGCCAAGAGGGACCTCTTGCGGCCAATGGTGGAGGCCTTCCGCGCGGAGGGCTTCAAGGTGGGCTTTTACCATTCGCTCATCGACTGGCATCACCCCGATTTCCCGATCGATGGGCTTCACCCCCTGCGCGATAACATGGAGGCGCGCGAGCGCAACAAGGAGCGCGATATCCGCCGCTACCGGCAGTACCTGCACGGGCAAGTGCGCGAGCTGCTCACCCAGTTCGGCAAGATCGACATCATGTGGTTCGACTTCTCCTATTCCAGGATGGATTGGGGCTGGGCCAAGGGCAAGGGCAAGGACGACTGGGATTCGGAGACGCTCCTTGCCATGACGCGGCAGCTGCAGCCCGGCATAATCGTCAACGACCGGCTCGAGCTCGATGGCGATATCCGCACGCCGGAGCAGTACCAGCCGCGCGGCTGGCTCATGGTGAACGGCAAGCCCGTCGTCTGGGAGGCGTGCCACACGTTCAACGGCAGCTGGGGCTACGACAGGGATAACCTGGATTGGAAGCCAGTGGACATGCTGATCCGCATGCTGGTCGATACCGTGTCCAAGGGCGGAAACTTTCTGCTCAACGTCGGGCCGAACGCGCGCGGCGAGTTTGAGCCCAAGGCCATCGAGCGGCTGCGCGGCATTGGCGAATGGATGCGCCTGCACGGCCGCGCCATATACGGCTGCACAGCAAGCGACTTCACACCACCGCCGGATTGCCGCTACACGCAGAGGGGCAACCGGCTCTACCTGCACCTGTTTGCCTGGCCATACCGGCACGTCCACCTGGATGGCCTTGCCGATCGCGTCGAGTACGCGCAGCTGCTCAACGATGCCTCGGAGATCAAGATGCTGCGCATCGACCCGCACCAGCAAGCGCAAAACACCACCATGGGCGGAGTCGGGGAGAACACCCTCACGCTTGAGCTCCCAGTGCAAAAGCCACCCGTAGCTGTGCCGGTCATCGAGCTTTTCCTCAAGGGCTAGGCCCACGAGGGGCCCTGCCGAATGGCAGGGCCCCTTCCCTGGCTGCTCTCAGCCGCCGCCACCTGCCCGGGGAAGGGCTGAGCCTCACTTCAGCTCGTAGGTCACCTGGATGGTCGTGCTGTAGGTGAGCTGGCCCGGCTCCACGGGGCCCGCTCCGCCACCCAGGCCAGCAGCAGCGCGCTCCGCCGCAACTGGCATTATGGTGGGCTGCGTTCCCACAACCTCGCTCACGCTGAGGACCTGGCCAAGCTGCAGGCCGGCAAGCTGCGCCAGGTGTTGGGCGCGCTCCCCGGCATCCGCCATGGCTTTCTCCCGCGCCTCAGCCTCCACTGCATGCCAATCCTCGAGCGTGAAGCTCACACCGTAGACCTGGTTGGCGCCTGCCGCCACAACTGCATCCAGCACCGCGCTCACCTTGTTGAGGTCGCGCACGATGATGTTCACGCTGTTGAAGACGCGGTAGGTCGGCTGTGGCTCGGCATCTGGCCCCCGGTAGCCCTCGTCGAGATAAATGGAGTAGTTTGAGGTGCGGATATCGTCCTTGGCTATCCCCTGCTCGGCCAGTGCGGCCAGCACCTCGTTCATGACGGCCTGCGCCTGGGAGACGGCATCGCTAACCTTCTCGGCCTTTGTCTGCACGCCAACGTCCAGCGAAGCGATATCCGGCTTGGCCTTGGCCTCCCCGCGGCCCACAACCGTCACGTAGCGCGTGCTTGCGCCCGCGCCCCATGCGGCTGGGGAAGAGCCGGCCGGCAGAGCCCCGGCCGCCACGCACCCGGCAAGCCCAAGGGCAACGACAGCGGCGAGAAGAACGAGTATCAGCTTGCGCCCCATTCCAGAACCTCCTGCAAGGCATTTGCCCATAAAGACGCAAGCCCGGCGCGAAAGGTTCCCGTGATTTGCTCGCGAACAAGCACTGGCCCCGGCTGGAACAGACAATGCCCCACACCAGGGCTGGTTGCGCCGAGGGCCTCAAGCGCGCTTGGGGCTACTGAGGGCTTGGCCGGCAATAGCTGCGGTGCCTTTTGCCGCATCCAGGACGGCGCGCACCGCCTCGGCCAGTGCGGCGGCGGAGTAGGGCTTCTGCAAGAAGCCATACCCATCGCCAGAAGGCAGCCCTTGCAGCGCCATCTGGCTGTAGCCCGAGATGAATAGCACCAGCAGCTCCGGCTGCTGTGCCCGCAGGGCCTGCGCGAGCGAAGGGCCATCTATGCCGGGCATCATGACGTCGCTCACGAGGAGATGCGGCTGCAAGGAGAGCTGCTTCACCAGGGCGATGGCTTCGACGCCGTTTGCTGCCTCGTGGACAGTGTAGCCCAAGGAGCGCAGGGCTCTTGCGCTCAGCTCGCGCACGGAGCTCTCGTCCTCAACAAGAAGGATCACCTCGCTGCCGCGCGGCAGCGGCTTTTTGCTTTCGGGAGGGTCATAGCCGAGGTCATTGCCGAAGTACCTTGGCAGGTAGACCTTGAAGGTGGAGCCATGCCCCGGCTCACTGTAGACACAGATGTTGCCGCCGTGCTGCTTCACGATGCCGAACGCGCTCGAGAGGCCAAGCCCAGTGCCCTTGCCCAGACCCTTGGTGGTGAAAAAGGGCTCGAAAATGTGCTCCAGCACCTCCGGGCTCATGCCAACGCCTGTGTCGCTCACCGAAAACATGACGAAATCCCCAGGTGCCTGGCCAGGCCGCTCTGCAGCCTTTTCCTCGTCGATCACGACATTGGCCGTCTCGATGACGATGCGGCCGCCCTCTGGCATGGCATCCCGGGCGTTGGCCACCAGGTTGGCAAGCACCTGCTGCAGCTGGGCCGGATCCGCTTCCACTGGCCACAGGTTTGCAGCGGGCACGATTACGAGCGAGATCTTCTCGTTGAGCAGCCGCAGGAGCAGCCGCTGCATACCCAGGATAAGGTCGTTGAGGTTGAGGACGCGCTTTTGCAGAAACTGCCGGCGCGAGAAGGCAAGCAGCTGCCGCGTGAGCTCAGCGGCGCTCTCGGCTGCGCGCATGATGCCCTCGATCTCCTCGCGGACTGGGGAGCCGGGCGGCAAGCCCTCCAGGGCGAAGGTGGCATGGCCAATGATTGCCGTGAGCAGGTTGTTGAAGTCGTGGGCCACACCGCCGGCAAGGCGGCCCACCGTCTCCAACCTCTGGGACTGCAGGAGCTGCTCCTGCAACCTCTGCCGCTCCGAGAGATCCCGGACGACGGCAAGGACGGCGCTGCGGCCGGAGGGCATGATGAGCCCGGCGCTCACCTCCACCGGCAGCGGGCTGCCATCAGCACGCCGATGCACCGTTTGCCAGATGGCGTTGCGCCTGCGCACCAGGTTGCGCAGGCCGGCAGCGCTGCTCTCCTGCCCCTGCGGGTGGATGAGCTCGCCCATGTTGCGGCCCAGAAGCTCATCGCGAGCATAGCCGTATCGCTCGCAGGCGAGCTCGTTTGCCTCCAGGACGAGGCCGGGCTCCTCGCCTGGGCCCAGCTCAAAGAGCAGGATGGCATCCTGAGCGGCATGGAAGAGCGAACGGTACTTCTCCTCGCTCTCTTGCAGGGCGCGCACAGCGAGCTTCTCCTGGGTGACATCCCGCCCGACGCTCTGGTACTCGGTGAGCTCACCCTCGTCATTGAACAGGGCTCGGTCCGTCCATTGCACCCATCGCTCCTCTCCCTGCAAGGAGAAGAGGTGCTGAGAGCGCCCCACGGGGTTGTAACGGTCAAGCGAGCGGAAGTACTCCCGCGCCAGCTCCCGATCCTCGGCGGGCAGGAGCGAAAAGAAGCTCTTCCCCAGAAGCTCCTCTTGCGCCCGGCCAAAGTAGCGGCAGAAAGCGTCGTTGACGAAGGTGATTGTGCCATCCGGGCGCATGCGGTGGATGAGCTCCGTCTGATCCTCGACCACGGCGCGGTAGCGAGCCTCGCTTTCGCGCAGCTTCCTTTCCATTTCCACCCGGGCGGTGATGTCGCGCGCGATCCCTTCTATGGCCACCGGCCGGCCGCGCCCATCGCGCAGCACGGCAGCACGCACCTCCAGCCAGAGGGCGCCGCCGCCCTTGCGCTGGCAGCGGATAAGCTCCGCGCCGCCCTGCGCGCTGCTGAAGACAAGCTCATCCAGCCTGGCCCTGTCCTCCGGCAGGATGAGCCTCAGGTAAAGCTCAGGATCCCTGGCGAACTCCTCCAGGCTGTAGCCCGTGAGGGCCTCAGCCGACGGGCTTAGGTACTCCCAGCCTCGTGGCTCCGTCAGCCTATAGCGCCAGATGAGGTCCGCCGCATGTTCGGCGATCATGGCAAGCTGCTGTTCCTGCTCGGCGGAGCGCTGCGCTCGCCGCTCGTGGTAGAGCAGGGCAAGGCAGACCCCGAGCGCCGCGTGCAGGATGGCCGCGATCGCCGCGTGCCAGGAGGCGGGTTCAGGCGCGCCAATTACCAAGGGATATGCCAGCGCATGCAGGGCTAGGAGAACCAGCGTCCCGGCGCCGGCGCGAGCGCAGCTTGAGGCATTTGCCCGGGCAAGCAGCGCACGGGCCGCAAGCGCGTAGGTGACGGCAAGCGAAGCCGCAACCGGCAGGCAGAGCCAGAAGGGCGGCAGCCCCCTCGCTGCGGCCAGCGCGAGCCAGGTGCCATTGACGAGAGCGGCCACAGTGGCAGCGATGAACTTGCGGCGGGAACTGGCCCCGACGAGCAAGTTGGAGCCGCGCGCGAGGTACATGCCCCCCACCAGGGCCACAAGCTGGGAGAGAGCGAGCAAAGGCCCCGGCAGCAGGTTCGCGGCGGGCATGGCCAGGATATACCGCGCGCCCAGAAAGAGCCACCCCCGGGTCCAGGCAGCAAGCGGGGCATCATCCTCTCGCCGGCGCAGGCAGAGCGCAGCCATGGCGACGATCAGCGCGGTTGCAGCCGCGGCAAGCTCTGCAGGAGGGGAAAACTCAGCCAAGAGAGCACCCTCCGGGCCATTGGGGTGAGCGCAGCGAGCCCTGCCTAGCAACTATACGCACCGTGCCACCTTGCACGGCACAGCGGATGGTCATAGAGAACCTCGCGTTGAAACTCTTACAGAGGGTTAATCGGCAGTTGCCGCGAAATCTTTAGCCAGGAAAAGCTACAAGGGGCCCTCGACGAGCCGGTAAGCCGCACGGCCTGGGAAATGCGCAAGCAGCAGCTCATCCGGCAGGGGTGGCAGGCCCCGCCAGACGTTGTGCAGCGCCTGCTCGCGCGCGAAGATGACGCGGTTGCGCGCAAGGGCAGGGTTGAGCTGCCAGAAATAGCGGCCATAGTCCTGCCAGGCCTGCGCGGCCGGCACAAAGACGAGCGCTGGTCCCTGCAGAGGCAACGGCGGGAGGCGATACATCCGGTTCAGGCCGCGGTAGATGGGGAAATAGCGCAGGTCATCGGCCAGGGCCATCGTGAGCCAGAAGGCGGCAAGGGCGACCACCGCGAGCCTCCTCGCCTTGCTCGGCCTCAGCCGCTCCAGGCAGGAGAGCAGCCCGGCGGCACCGCTGCCAACAAGCACCGGGATGGCCCAGTAGGCCTCGTACCAGTAGCGCGGGCCATACCATATCCCTGCATGGAAGTAAAGACCATAGGCTGCAGCCTGCCAGGGCAAAAGCAGGCTGCACAAGAGCACCCGGGAACGCTGCCGGGAAAGCAGGCACGCCGGCGCCAGGGCAAGTAGCCACAGCCCCGGCCACGGTAGCCCCACTTGCCGGAAAGAGCGCCAGTTGGCCAG